>JBBQBR010000007.1:0-15551 GCA_038317875.1 Lysobacterales bacterium | reverse complement strand
TTGCAGACCGCTCAGACCGGCGAAAGCGCAATTTGGGTGAGCCTGAGCGGATGCCAAAACTTGAAAACGATGCCGCGCGGGCGAGCACCTATATGGGTGATGATGCCGATTGGGTGGATTTCAAAACCAGTATCTGCACCGCACCGGATCAAATCGCGTTAGCACCTGGCTATTTAAAAGCCGACGTCATGCGCGACGGCCGACGCTGCTTTAGTTACGCGATGGATCGCCCGATGTTGAACTTCTATGCGTATTTGTCGGCGCGCTGGCAGGTTAAAAAAGCGCTTTATACCTCCGCACTTCCGGGAAACAAGAGCATCGCATTGGAGGTGTATTTTGATCCCAAACACCCATACAACGTTGATCGCATGATTGATTCAATGCAGAAATCATTGAGTTATTACGAGGCCAATTTTTCGCCCTATCAACATCAGCAGGCGCGAATCATGGAATTTCCAGGCTACGCAAGCTTTGCGCAGGCCTTCGCAAACACCATTCCGTATTCAGAAAATATCGGCTTTATTGCTGATTACCGCGACCCAGAAGCGATTGACTACGTTTTTTACGTCACCGCGCATGAAATCGCGCATCAGTGGTGGGCGCATCAAGTGATTGGTGCCAACGTGCAGGGCGCGACAATGTTGTCGGAATCCTTGGCGCAATATTCCGCGTTGATGGTGATGGAAAAAGAATACGGCAAAGACAAAATGCGCAAATTCTTAAAGTATGAGCTGGATCGCTATTTATCCGAGCGCGGCGGCGAATTATTGGAAGAGCAGCCGATCTATAAAAATGAAAATCAAGGCTACATCCACTATCGTAAAGGCTCGCTTGCCTTCTATCGCTTGCGCGAGGATATGGGCGAGGCCGCGTTGAATCGTGCGCTGGCAAAATTCCTTGCCGCGAAAGCGTTTCAAACCGCACCCTACACCACGTCGCTAGAGCTCATTGCCTTCCTGCGCGCCGAAGCGCCACCGGAAACGCAGCAGCTGATTACCGATTTATTTGAAAAAATAAGCTTTTACGACAATCGCGTGGAGGCGGCGAGCGCGGTCAAGCAAGCGAACGGCAAGTATCTAGTGACGATCAAAACCCACGCGGAGAAACGCTACGCCGATGGCACTGGCAAAGAAACATCTGCGCCCATGCAAGACTTCATTGAAGTCGGTATTTACGCTGGCAGCGGCAAAATGATGCGCACTTTGTACCTAAAACGCGAACGCATCACCACAAACAACCCGGAATTCACCGTGTTAGTCGACGAGTTGCCCTCAGAAGTTGGCTTTGATCCGGATAACAAACTTATTGATCGGGTAAGCGTGGACAACCGTAAGGCGGTTAGTATTGTGGATTGAGGCTGGCTGGTGAGATGGGCTTACGAGTTGAATTTGGGCGATGGTTTCTGCGCTTGCCTGCTATGAAGGCGGCGCTGAACTGTTGCGTTGTTCGATGCGCCTGATCGCCGAAGCCGCGATTCGCGGTCGCCGCATGTTAACATGTAGCACACATGAAACGAGGCGCTTGATATGTCCGTGATGATCCAAATCCGTAACGTGCCTGAGCCGTTGCATCGCATTCTTAAAGCGCGTTCCGCGATGGCTGGAAAAAGCTTGAGCGATCTGATTCTGGACGAGCTAGTCGCCATGGCTGCGTTGCCGTCTGCAGCCGATTTACAAGCGCATTTACTGACTGCCGAACCGTTCAAAATGCAACGATCCTCAGCGGAGTTGGTGCGCGAAGATCGCGACGCTGCATGAGTCCTATATGAGCCAACTGCTGGTCGTAGATGCCTCGGTCGTGGTCGATCTTCAGGCGCGTTTCCGGCCCCAACCCATTGAGGACTTGCTGTGGGCACCAGGCGTCGTGCTGGCCGCCCCGGAGCTGATGGAGCTCGAGGCACTGCAGGCGTTGCGTAAGCTCGATTCGGCTGGCGCGATTCCACCTAGTCGCAGCCGTGAACTGATGCGTGACCTGCGTGGCCTGCGGATTCGGAAATTTGGTCACGCTAGCTTGTTAGATAGCATTTGGGCGCTGCGCCACAACGTAAGCGCTTGTGACGCAACGTACGTGGCGCTTGCGCGCTTGTTGGGCGCGACATTAGTCACGCGCGATACGCGACTAGCGCATGCACCGGGTTTGCTGGTTCCAGTAATCACGCCATAAACCTGCTCAAATAATGCCAACGCCGCAACGCGATCCACATGTCTGGGCTGTATCTATTTGGTGGCGAACGGCAATGTGCTTCCTATGGCCTTGACGCCTCTAGCCCGAGCCGCCAACATCCAAGGATGACGGCTGAACCTGGTGAGCTACTGCTGCACTATCTGCTTGAGCTTCGGCTTGAGCTAAAACGCTACCTTAATCCCGATGAGATTAAGGAGGTGGAGCGGGCGTTTTTGCTCGGCGAAAACGCGCATCGCGGTCAGAATCGGAAAAGTGGGGAACCCTATATCACCCATCCCGTGGCGGTTGCGCGCATCTTGGCTGAGCTGCGCTTAGATGCAGAAACACTGATCGCGGCGATTTTGCACGACACCCTCGAGGACACCGAGCTCAGCAAAGACGTCATCACGCAAGAGTTCGGTTTGAAAGTAACTGAGCTAGTCGATGGTGTGACTAAACTCGAGAAGGTTAATTTTGCCACGAAGGAGCAACAGGCTGCGGAAAGCCTGCGTAAGATGTTTTTTTCAATGGCGCGCGACCCGCGCGTTATTTTGATCAAATTAGCGGATCGCTTACACAATATGCGTACTTTGGGTGCGCAGCCCTCAACTAGTGCGACGCGAATTGCCCGCGAAACGCTGGATGTCTATGCGCCGATTGCGCAGCGCTTAGGCATGAATGCGATTAAATCCGAGCTGCAAGATTTGGGCTTTCGCACGCTTTACCCGTTTCGCCACAAAGTCATTGAGCATCGTGCCAAGGCGCAGTTGGGCAAACGCAGCGAAGTATTGACCGAAATCGCGCAAAAAATCACGCAAAAGCTAAAAGATGAGCGTATCGGCGTGCGTATCGTCAGCCGAATTAAAACGCCGTACTCGATTTATTCGAAAATACGCAAGCTAAAAGCCGATAAGTCCAATAAAGCCATGCGCGGCCAAACTCCAGGCGTCAAACATCGAAGTTTTGATGACGTGACTGATGTCTATGGGTTTCGTGTGATTACCCCGAAAGCGTTGCACTGCTACACCGCGCTCGGTTTAATTCACGGCTTATACGTGCCAAAAGAAGGGCGCTTCAAAGATTTTATTGCCTTACCTAAAGCGAATGGCTACCAAAGCTTGCACACCGGCGTCAAAGGCCCAGGCGGCGTGCCCATTGAGGTGCAGGTTCGTACCGACGAGATGGACTCGGTTGCTGAGCGCGGAATGGCGGCGCACTGGTTGTACAAGGCCGGCGTCTCTGATCAAGCGGGCGTTAACGTCAGTACCAATGCCAGTGTCAAATCCTCTGAATGGATGCGCAATCTGGTTGAGTCACAGACCAATGTCGGCAGCAGTTTTGAGTTTTTAGAAGCGGTAAAGGCTGATTTGGTATTCGATGAAGTGTATGTTTTTACGCCGAATAACAAAGTTATCACGCTACCTGCGAACGCCTCGGCGCTTGATTTTGCCTACGCAGTGCACAGCCAAGTTGGGGATCACGCGGTTACGGCGCGCATTGATGGGCGCACCTCGCCACTGCATTCCAAGCTGCTGAGTGGTCAGACCATTCAAATTGTGACAGCAGCTTCAGCAACGCCGAAAGCGCAATGGTTGGAAATTGTGACCACATCGAAAGCGCGCACTGCAATTCGGCATCATTTAAAGACGTTGAGCTATACGGAAGTGCTGAGCCTTGGGCATCGGATGTTAGAGCGCGCGCTCAGTGCGCTCGGTAGCTCGCTCGATTCCGTGCCGGAGGGCGCGGTTGAGGCCACGTTGGCGGAGTTGAAGTTTAGTCATTTAGAGGATTTGTTGTCTGAAATTGGCCTAGGAAACCGAACGCCCGAAGTAGTGGCGCGTCAGCTTACGATCGGTGTTATCGCTGCAGCTGAACATGCGCGTTTAGATGTCGTGCGAATCAGCGGCACCGAACGCGGCGCGGTAACTTTTGCAAATTGCTGCCACCCGATTCCAGGGGACGATATTTTTGGCTATTTGAGCCCAGGCCGTGGTCTGATGGTGCATGAAGCCAATTGCCACAATGTCGCCGACTTACGAAAAAGCACGGAGCGCGTGGTCGCGGTGGCATGGGATGCACAAGTGAGCGGCGATTTTAATGTGCAGCTGCGGATCGAAGTGACTGATCAAGCTGGCGTTCTAGCACGTGTGACTGGCACTTTCGCCGAAGCGCGAATCAATATTTTGGATTTTCAAAAAACCACCAGCGATGGCGACAGCGCCGTCGTTGTTTTTACCGTGCAAGTGCGATCTATCGCGCATTTAGACGATTTGATGCAGCGCATGCGTACGGTGGATGTGGTGCAAAAAGTAGCCCGGGTTGTAGGATGATGCGGCAATTTCCGTCGATTCTTCAGTTTGCAAAAATATTGCCACAATTTGGCGCTTTGGCACTTAAGATACCGACAATTGCTGCGGCTACATGCTGGGCATCCTATTCTTTCGGGTTATAAAGTATGGACAACACTCAGTCTCACCCGATTGTAGCGACCGAGGTTCGCGCGGTTGTGTTGCTTGTGGATGACCAAGCTGCGACGGTAAATGCGATTCGACGGATGTTAGAAAGCTGTCGTGATATTGAATTTCACTTTTGCAGTGACGCGTCCCAAGCCGAAGAAATTGCTATGGAAGTACTGCCAACGGTGATTTTGCAAGAGCTAAAAATGGGCGGGTTGGATGGTTTGACGTTAGTCAAACGCTATCGTGTCAATTCCGCTCTGCGCGAAGTGCCGGTCATGATGTTGTCCGATTTGGTGGCGCCCGAAATCAAGGCCAACGCATTTTTGAGTGGTGCGAACGATTACGTGGTGAAGCTACCCAGTGCACTTGAACTAGCAGCCCGCGTGCGCTATCACAGCCAAGCTTATTTGGCGTCCCAGCAACGCCATGCGGCCTATCGTGCGGTGGTAGAAGGGCAGCGGGCAATGCGCGCGCGCAATATTGAAATTGAGCGGCAAAAGGCGTTGTTAGAGCAGCAAGCGCTGATGTTGGAAAAGGCGAATCAAGAACTTGCTGAAAGTGCGTTCTCGGATGCCCTAACAGGTTTGCGCAATCGACGCTATTTCAAAACCTATATTGAAGCCGAATTCCATGAGTGGGAACCTGACGCCGTGGATTCATCTGCGGCTTTAGCGGATGCACGGGTAGACGAGGTGCAGCGCCGCGAATTTGGCGATGATTTACTGATGTATATTTTTGATTTAGACCATTTCAAAAATATTAACGACACCTACGGCCACGATGCCGGTGATGTCGTGTTGGTTGAAGTTGCGCGCCGATTACGGGCAACCGCGCGGGCAGGTGATTCGCTCATGCGCTGGGGCGGCGAAGAATTTTTGGTCGTTTCGCGAGGCGTGCGGCGGGATAACGGCGCGGGATTAGCGCAGCGCATTATGGCTGCGCTCGCCGATACGCCAATCGTGATTCCCAGCGGCCACGCGTTGCGCGTCACCGCCTCGATTGGGTGGGCGCCATTTCCGTGGAATCGAGCAAGCCCACAAGCGGTTAGCCAAGAAGACGTGCTTTTTATGGCCGACAACGCGGTCTATTTGAGCAAACGGGGCGGGCGCAATCGTGCATTTGGCGTGCTGCCTAAAGCCGACGTTGCCGATAGTTGGCCGGCACATGTGCGTAAAGCGGGCAAGGAAGCGCCGGATCAGTTGGCAGCAGAAGACAACACGACGCTGGATTTAGTTATGAGTCTAGGCCCTGCCAGCCCAGACCAAGGTGCTACTCGATGAGCATGCGCAAAATTGATACACATGCGCACATTTTGCCGCGAAGTTGGCCAGATTTAGCCGCTAAATATGATGATCGCCGTTTTCCAAGCATTACCCATAGCGTCAACGCCGATGGCACAGAGCAGCATCGTATTTATAAAGACGGCAAATTTTTTCGCGAGATTTGGCCAAATACGTGGGATCCGGCTCTGCGCATTGCGGAGTATCTAAAATTCGGTGTCACCGAACAGGTCATTAGCACGGTACCGGTCATGTTTTGCTATTGGGCTGAGGGTGCGCGGGCCTTAGCGCTGCACCGCGCGCTTAATGATCATATGGCGGAAGTTTGCGCTGCGCATCCGAAAAACTATCACGCCTTGGCAACGGTGCCGCTGCAAAGCCCGGAGCTAGCCATCATTGAATTGGAACGTGCAAAACGCGAATGCGGCCTAGCGGGCGTACAAATAGGCTCGCATATTGGTGATTGGAATCTGGATGCGCCCGAATTAAGCGATTTTTTCGCCGCCTGCGCTGATTTAGATTTAGCTGTGCTGGTGCACCCGTGGGACATGATGGGTAGTGCGTCAATGCCGAAATATTGGCTGCCGTGGCTAGTTGGGATGCCGGCAGAACAGTCACGCGCGGCGTGTTCGTTAATTTTTGGCGGCGTATTGGAAAACAACCCGCGCTTGCGCGTTGCGTTTGCCCATGGCGGCGGCGCGTTTCCCTACACGTTGGGGCGTATTGAACATGGCTTTAGCATGCGGCCAGATTTAGTCGCGACCGATAACTCGCGTAATCCACGTGAATATCTTTCGCGCCTGTACTTTGATAGCTGTGTGCACGACCAACGCGCGCTGGAATACTTGATTGACACCGTTGGCGCTGAGCATGTCATGCTGGGTACCGACTACCCGTTCCCGCTTGGTGAACAAAGCCCGGGGGAGTTGATTGCGAATTTGCCTGGACGACAAGCGCAGCAGGAACACCTTAATTTTCGTACCGCTTTGCGTTGGTTAGGGCTTGCGGGGTAATGCTAGATTTACGGTGTTTTTCTTCAATAAACTGGCGAGTGGGAGTCAAAGAAACGAATTCGATCTACATTTGAGGACGGATTTAATACTGGCTCGGCGCTAAAAGAAACCCGTTCGCGCTGAGCCCGTCGAAGCATGTGGCCGCAATCATCGTGACGTACAAAGTGCTGTGGCTGCGTCAGTATTTTTACGGCTCTGCACATCGACAAGCTCAGTGCGAACGCTTCTTTTAGATTTAGTTCGAAAACAACTCACACCACGTTGAATCGCACACTGAACTGGCGTCGCCGATAGCGAAGCCAGTAGTTTGTAACCAGATACTCGTTATCGCAGCGATCAATCCAGCTTTAATGCGCCACGGCTAGAATCACGTCGTTTGTTTTCTTTCGCATCGAACTCAGCCATACAGCGCTTTGATTTGGTCACCATGAAGCATTCCATATAGTCAGATGCTTCAATCAACGCCGCGCGGATTGCTTTGCCTGCTGGCGTTTTATTTTCATTCGCTAAGGTTCCGCCAAAGCCACCACGCGACAAGCCTAAGCTCATACCGCCGCCCTTGCTGCGGCCCTCAATACTGCGGCTGTAGGCAATTGCGCCAGTGGTTGAATCAATAATGCGCAAATCGACCGCCAAATAAGCGCTTTCACTTTTGCCGCCTACCGAAACACCGCCAAAACTGATGCCGCCTCCGGTGCTGGCGACGTCTTCTTCATAAGATGTGACAGTACCGGCAACTAGATATTGCGCACCGATCAATTTGCCCATACGCGCACCGGTTGCAGCATTTACGCGGCCCGATGCAGCTAAATTTTGTTCCTCTAAAACGTTTTGAATTTTGCTGCGCTCGAGGACAGTAAAGGATCGGCTAGAAGCAAGTTCATTGCTCAACATCCCCGATAGCTCCCAACCCACGCCACCGCGCCACCAAGCTGCACCTGATTCATTTTTGAACTCAATCACGGCGATAGTGGGTTTTGGCCCGGCTGCAAATGCTGTGGGCGCAAGCGCAGTAGCGCTAACAACGAGGGCAAGGGCGATTAAAAGTTTTTTCATGGTCTAAGCCTTATGGTTACGATCAGTGCGATTTTTCGGACGTGAAGAATTGTAATGGATATATATGTAATGAGCTGCTTACGCGTTAGTTTTCTTCAATTTGCGGATCGCTTCTCGTTTTTTCTACGAACTTTATAAAAATTCAATGAAATCATTGCCTTAGTAGATTTCGAATAAATTTCGGTTATAGAATGTTTTACCTAGCGTGCGTAATTCAGGCTAAACGGGTCAAATCATCCCCCTAAAGTTAAGGGTTCGATGGCTTTATCAATTGACTGAACAGGAATGCGTTTGCTTTGGCAAACGAATAAGTAGTAAACGTGCTTGGGTGAGCAATGAATCAACAGGAGAGTTCCATGAAAAGTCTAAGTTTGAAGTTTGCGTCACGCACCGCGCTTGTTTTGAGCGCTATTGCGATCACCTGCCAAGCCAATGCGTTGGTTTATAGCGTTACTCAGGGGGATTCGGTGGGCTTTGCTAAGGCGATTGCGCTGGCGAATGCGTCACCCGAAGCGGATGTTATTGAATTGGCCGCAGGTGTTTATGCGCTGGAAGAAGCTTTTAAAGGCAAAGAGGGTTTTGTTGCGCTGCCGGTAATTACCGGCGAGCTGCTGATTCGCGGCGCGAAGGCGGAATTGCGCGCGTACACGAACCGCAGCGTGCACCTTATAGAAGTTGCTGCCGATGCATCACTGAAAATAACGGGCGTAACCCTTGCGGAGGGCACGGACGGCGCACTGGTGAACTATGGCAGCGCTGAGTTACGGGGGGTTTCCGTGATTGATCAAACCACTCGCACGGCACCCGCAATTATTAGTAATTTTGGTGAGATGACTTTGGTTCGTTGCGAGCTGAGCTTCAACACAATTAATGCTTCGCAAAATGCCGGCACCATTATTAATTATGGTTTCGCAGGTATTAGAAATACGCGTATTCGGGGCAACATCGTTTCGCGTCGATTCCAGTCATTAGTTTTGGCATCTGCGCTCTTGAACTATGGC
Source organism: Lysobacterales bacterium (assembly GCA_038317875.1). Lineage (GTDB taxonomy): Bacteria > Pseudomonadota > Gammaproteobacteria > Xanthomonadales > SZUA-5 > JANNYA01. The sequence goes on along the minus strand of JBBQBR010000007.1, from coordinate 6,579 downwards.
AAGGCCGAACTGCAGAAAGTTACGCTTTCTGACAATGAAGCAATTGGCGGGTTCCCGAGCGTCAGCGTCAGTGGCGTCGCCCACGCATTCGTCAACCAGGGTGTTGGGTCAATTAAAGTGAGTGATGTGACCTCGTCTAATAATGTCCCGGTTGAGACGTTTTAGCGCAGAACTTTAACCAGCACGAGCACCGTTTTCTCAGCGCTAGCGACGGCACTTTTACCGCTGCCATCGAGTGCAAAGACAAGTTCACCGTTGCATGAGCGCGTCGAACTCGATTGCGCTTTTTCGCCACCAAACACGCTTTTTATGTTGCCCCAGGCGCGCTTGGCGACGTTGGGGCGTTGGTTATGAGTAAGAATCTTACATTCACGACTGACGGCAAATTTGTCCGCTAATTTTGGTGCCATGAGGTATACCTTTTTCCAAACAGACGCGTCCGGGACGGTAAAAGGTGAGCTGGACTGGGTGCTGTACCAACTCGCGACCGCGTTCGCTTGTTTTTGATCCATACAGCCGCGCCCGCTCGATGTTTGCGGGCATAGATTTGGACGTAATTTTAGTGCCGACGTGTAGCGGTCAAACTCAGGAGCAGTGAGTGCGCTTGCCATAATGGCCATCCCTGAATTTTTTCCGTTCGGCGCGGCTACCAGACGCATGCGAATGCCGCTTGCGTCGGTAAATTCGCCGCCAATTGCAGGGGTGTTTGCCGCACGTTGTATCGCTTCGGTCAGTTTCGGCTGCGTGCTCGACAAGGCTTGCGCAAGCGGTAAAACCTGCTGCGCAGTCGCACGATCAAACTGTTCGCTGGCGAGGATCAGTGTTTCTTCAACGCGTCTGGTCAAATCCGCCTCCAACTCACTAAGTTCAGGTGAATTGCTGAGCTGGTATTTGCGGCGCAGCAAATCCAGCTTTGTCCAGGGTGCAGCGATTGCGTTTAAGTTCGCTGATGCATCGCCCTCAGCCAGCGCCAAGCCTTGAATGGTGCGCAGCATCCGCTGCATGATTTTGTCTGCCAGCACTGATGTTTGCGGTGCACTCAAACTCCCGGCGCCGCTGCTTAGCAGTTCGGTGGCCTTGCCTTCTGATGCTTGCATCAGTTCTGATTGCAGACGCTCGAACTGCAGCTGTTGTTGGTTGTCATTCCACGCATATCGAGCCACTATGCTCATGCCAATTGCGCCTAATACAGCGACCATCAGCCATTTTTTGAGCTTGGTTCGAACATGCGTATGCTGTGTTACAGGCATAAGTCGCGTCGCCGTCGTCGTACTTAAACGAGGCGTGCTTGGTGTTTGAGCAACTGCAATAGCGGCGCTGCTGGCTAGAAAGTTTGGTAAAGCAGCCTTCATTGCCGCAGCACTTTGATACCGTTGATGCGGATTTGGATCGAGTGCGCGGGCGAAAAATGCCTGCCAATGCGCTAAATCATCCGGTAATTGTGCGGGCGGTTGTTCAATTTGCGCGAGCGCAATTGCGACTGCGTCCTCGCCATTGTGACAGCGTGAATCAGTCAACAGCTCAAAGGCCACCACCGCTAGCGAATACAGATCGCTAAGCCCGCTGACACCCTGTCCACGCGCCTGTTCTGGGCTCATATAACCCAGGCTGCCGACGGCAAAGCCTTCCTGAGTTAACCGTGTGCTCGTGCGCGAACTTGAATCGAGTGAAAATGCCGCGCCAAAGTCTGCGAGCTGGACTCGACCGTGCTGATCGAACAAAATATTCTCAGGTTTCACATCTCGATGCACAATGCTTAGCTGGTGCGCATGGCCGAGTGCGTCTAGTAAGTCAGCCATTAAAGCTGTTACTTTGCTTTCCGTAACGGGTTTAAGCCAATGCCCCAAATCGCCGCCGGTGAGTAAGGGCATCACATAATAGAGTGCTGACGTCGACAGGCGTCCGAAACGATAGAGTTCCACAATGTGCGGGTGCCGCAGACGCGCTAAGCTGCGCGCCTCGAATTCCAAGCGGCTGACCATCTCGGCATCGCGGTTTGGATCTAAACTGACGACTTTAATTGCAACTTCGCGTTCGATTTCAGCTTCAACAGCCGCATAAACACGCGCCATCCCGCCTTGACCAATCAGTCTAGTAATTCGATAGCCATCAATTTGCGGGAACGGTGGCATAGCGTTGCATAGTTTGGTGATGCGCGATCTTAGGGCTTGCAAGCTGAGTAGAGGCCTACCTCAAGCCAAATTTGCCTTTCGCATCAAATTTGTAGAGCCGGCATAACTTCTTTTGAGCGACAAAATATCTTATGGCATTAAAAAACCCCGCCTCGCAGCGGGGTTCTTTGAGGGTCATTAAGTTAACCCTAGTCGTGAAAGCAACTAGATTTAGAGCGTGCCCTGCACCGTCAGACTCATGCGTGCATCTGGAACAATCGCCGGATCTTCGAAACCACTTTTGAATAGCTCAGAAACAGTCGTGTCCTGACCGACAAAGCGTATGTCGCCAAACTTTGGTGTAGCTGAAGCCGTTGTCATTTGCACGGTAACAGTAATGACCTGGGTTTGCGCAAGGTTGCCATTGAAGCTGAATGTTGAGGGGGCTACGGTTACCGTGGTGCCTGCTGGCGCGCCAGTGGTAATAGCGCTCCAGCTTGTTGGTGCCGTACGGGTATTACGCAGTGTACGGGTAAACACATAGCTGCCTGCCATTTGCGTATTGCGCATGCTAGGAATGTTCAATTGACGCACGGCGTTTTGATCACCCGTCACAGCTGGATTCGCGTCACGGAATTTGGCGAAGGTTTCATCCATCACAAAACCTGCAAGCGCGGCCTTCCTCAATTCATCACGGCCATTTCCGATATCGTCATTGTCCCAGGCGGATACTTCATCTGGCTTACGGCCGGCTGGAATCGCCGTTAACATCAGCGCTGATTTCACTTCGGTTGGAGTCCAGCTTGGATTAACTGCACGAATCAGTGCCGCTGAACCTGCCAAATGCGGTGCCGACATTGATGTTCCGGTAAGAAAACCGAACTGGCCGCTAACATCATTGACTGCGGCATAGATATTGGTTCCAGGCCCGGTGATGTCAGGCTTGGTCGTGTCGTTGCCAATGTAGGTATTTGTTCCAACTGTGGTTGAGCCGATAATGTTCGGGCCGGTCAAACTGCTGCCGTTCAAAACATCCGCGACGTCTGAACTTGTGACTCGTATCGAAGGCGCCACTATGGTCATTTGTGCGTTTGGGTTAGTGTTTAGAAAATCACGTAACGCATACCCGGCGGCTTGACGTATAAAAAGTGAAGGAATCGTCGTGCCATCGACTCCCATATTAAGCGGCACACCCGTCGTGCGGTCATACATCACCACACCGATAGCGCCAGCAGCGGCGGCGTTATTAATTTTTTCCACGAAACTGCACGCTGTCGCTGGTGCAGGGGGCCCACGCTGAATCAGGGCTAGTTTTCCGGTCATTGAACCGACGGCAAAACCGCCACTCGCAGTACAGCCAAACTCGTTGCCAAGCAATACGGCTGAAGCCACGCCCGCGGTAATGGTCGAGGAAAAGGCAACAGAACTGGTCTGGCTTGGTACGTTTTGGAGGCTTCCGGCCAAGCTGACCGGGTTGGTAATCACGCGATCATGCGTAGAGTTTGCAACCGTCATTACCCACGGGCCGCGGTGATTAACTGCGCCCTTGGGTATATCGTTGGGTGCGGCACGGGTATTCCCCGCTGATGCAGACACCAAAATGTCGCCATTGAGCATATCTAGAAAATTGCGATCATTGTCGTTCCACGGGTCGGTGCCGCCGGAGACGGAAAAGTTGACCACGTCTACGCCATCTACAATCGATGCGTTAATTGCCGCCAAGATTGCAGAACCTGGGCAGGTGTTCTCGCACATTTTGTAAGAGATTACTTTCGCGCATGGGGCAACGCCAGAAATCGGAAAAAGCAACTCCACGCCATTGACATTCAAGGGCGTAGTTAGGCTATTGCCGACCGCCGTAGAGGAGGTATGTACACCGTGTCCATTGGAAGTGGTTGATATATCTTCTGGATCGCCACCAACGCACCCTGATTGATTGCAATCTTTCGCCGCCACTAACTTAGGGCTTGCCGCTGTAAAACCACAGCTTGCGTCATTAGCAAACGATGGGTGATCTTGGTTCGCACCCGAATCAAATACGCCAACCACGATACCTTGACCACGCGTACCAATCCGCGAAGGGGTACCCGTGCCGTTCCAAATTGCAGGGGCACCAATAAATGCTGCGCCAGCATCGGTATTGATTTCATATATTTTCTCAGCTTTCACCGACTCAATGCCGGGGATGCTGGCGATGCTGGTCGCTTCTGCCGCAGTCAAGCGTAGCGCGATACCATTCAATGTTACATCGTAGCGTTGCGTGACTTGTACCGGATGACCTGCCTTGGCTGAAATTGCGCTGATGTAGGTATCTTGCTGGGTTTTAAGATAACTGCGATATTGCAAAGATGCGTCTGATTTGGCGTTGAGCTTGCGGGTGCCAGTAGCCTGCGGCGCAGTAGCACTGAAAGAACGATTCTGCCCAGTGTTGTAAAGCAAGCCTGGTTCGGTAAAGGTGACAATATAAACCGACGCATTGTCAGCGCCCGGTGAGGGTTTGGTGTCAAGCGTCTGCGCATTTGACAAAGAGCCTAGGCCGACCGACGCAATTGCCGCCGCTATCAGATGAAACTTTTTCATGTAACAAAACTCCGAAAATCGAGAATTTTAGAAAACCCTATCGTTAATTCAGCCGAAAGCAGTTGAAACAAATCACGCAACCAGAAAGCTGAACAAAAAATGGGGTTGATAAACAACGGCGTAATGTAACGCAAGAAAAGTTTGACTTGTGTCAAACCAATTAAATGTGTGGTTTTCCGGGCGGCAGCCTTCATGTTGAGTTAATCCCGTTTAAATTGTGTGCGCACAACGGTAGGTTCTTGGCCATTCAAGCACGGTCTATACAAGGCCGTCACAAAATCTGCACTGGCCTATCCAGGTAGCAAAGACAAGGTCATTGATCGGCCCGGTTCGATTCCCTGTTGCGTTACGCGCACATCGCCGCGCCGAGGGCTCGTCTGCTGGTCAAAGATGTGTGCAAGCGCGCCGAATTGAGCTGAATCGTCGTGAAAACTTCATCAAAAACAACAATACGCGCCCGTCAACTTGCCGCATAATGCGCGCCCAAACCACCAAGCTTGAGCCGAAAAACCATGGTCAAACCGCTGCCGCGTCTAAAACTTCAGGGCTTTAACAATCTAACTAAAGCGCTTTCGTTCAATATTTACGACGTTTGTTATGCGGTAACCGCTGAGCAACGCAGCAACTACATCGAATACATCGACGAAGCCTACAACGCCGAGCGCTTGACCCAAATTCTGTCGGACGTGGCGGAAATTATCGGCGCCAATATCCTCAACGTCGCGCGGCAAGATTACGACCCACAGGGCGCGTCAGTCACCATTTTGATCTCCGAACAGCCCGTTTTGGATAGTTCTTCCGTCGGTAAAGAAGTTTTGAAAGATACTGTGGTCGCGCATTTGGATAAGAGCCACATTACCGTCCACACCTATCCAGAAACGCATCCGCAAAACGGCTTGGCGACGTTTCGCGCCGATATCGATGTTGCTACCTGCGGCGTGATTTCACCGCTGAAAGCGCTGAATTATCTGATCGACAGCTTCGAGTCCGACATTGTGATTACCGACTACCGCGTGCGCGGTGCAACCCGTGATATCAAAGGCCGCAAGCACTTTATCGACCATAAAATAAACTCGATCCAAGATTTTTTGAGCAAGCCGATCAAAAATCGTTTCGAGATGATGGACGTCAATGTCTATCAAGAAAACCTGTTCCACACCAAGATGCATATTAAAGACTTTGATCTGGACACCTATTTGTTTGAAACCAACAAAAACGATCTGTCTTATAAAGAGCGCGGCCGCATTGAAGCGTTAGTCAAGCGGGAAATTGAAGAACTATTTCACGGGCGCAACTTGGATTGAGTACGCCTAGGCTTTATCTAGCTAGCGCATCGCCCCGGCGGCTAGAGCTGCTGCGCATAGCCGGGTTTGCGCCGGAAATTTTAAACGTCGATGTTTCGGAAGTGCGGGCTGCGGATGAAACGCCCGAGCAATATGGCCTGCGGGTTGCACAGGCCAAAGCTGAAGCGGGTTTTAGGCAGCTAGAAAGCATTGATGGCGTAGTCGTTCTTGGCAGCGACACCGAAGTCATCCTCGATGGCCGCGTATTCGGAAAACCTGAAAATGAAGCAGCCGTCGCAGAAATGCTCAGCACATTAAGCGGGCGTACGCATCAAGTCATTACCGCCGTCGCGGCCTGTTTTACCCAGGCAAATGGCAAGCACGGCGTAGCTAGCTTGCTACACACGTCCACCGTGCGGTTCAAAACCTTAAGCAGCCATGAAATCAATGCCTACATTGCAACAGCTGAGCCCTTTGGCAAAGCCGGCGCATACGCGATCCAAGGCGTTGCTGCGACGTTTATTGACGAATTGCACGGCAGCTACTCCAGCGTCATGGGCTTACCCATTTTCGAAACCAACGCGCTGCTCAATCAGCTGGGCGTT
>JBBQBR010000006.1:0-18131 GCA_038317875.1 Lysobacterales bacterium | reverse complement strand
GGGCCGATAACCATGTGCCCGCGATACGGATTTCGCGATCACCATCACCGTCTAAATCACCCAACTGCACCACTTCGGAGCTGGCGAACGAATAGTCCAAGGACACGCCGACAGGACGCGGAACGGCTTGCCAACCGCGTTGGTCGAGTGGTGCAACATCAAAGCTTTGCGCGAGTTGATCCCACGCCATCGTATTTGGCACCAAACACTTTTCAGCCACGCCCTCAACACCACATTCGGTAACACTTTCGAGCAAGCTGTGTTGCGAGCTATTGCTGAGCTGGTATGCCAGCTTGTAAAGCCGCGTCACGCCGTTCGGTGCGCTCGATTTAATCATGCTGAGCCGCTGCGTCTGTTCACTCAAACCGCCGCCCAAATAACTGCTCGAGCGATCTGGGCGCGGCGCGTAACTCATGACTACCCTTCGATCTCCCAGATTCGCGTGTAAACCGGTGTAGATGATTTCTTTGAGCAAATTTTCGCCGGAGCCTGCGATTTCGTAGCGATAGATCACGTTATTTCCCGAACGATCTTCGCGGGTATCCAGTAACCAGCTCAACGTGGCTGAATTCGGCGCGCCTAAAGGCTTCACCTTGGCAAAGCGCGGGTTCACGCCCGTGCGATCGCCACCGAAGTACATCACCTCGCCCGATTTGGTTTCGACTTTGAAATACGTGCCCGCATCGTTGGCCAATGAACCATTCAGCGCCGGGACGGACAGCTGTGTTACGCGGGTATCGCTTTCAATTTCGGTCGCGTAAGTGGTATCCGCCAAACCGTAGCCGCCCTTGATGCTCAGTAAGCGCTGGCCATCCAAACACAGCCGATCATTGACGTCATAGCGCACAGAACCGACGACATCATCCACCGCCAAGGTTTGCGGGCAGCGGCTGATCGCCATCGTGCCACTGAGGCTCATGCCAATCCCCGCCACGCCATTACCGGCGCGGCTGGAGTAATTCAGGCTTACGCTTGGCTGCATGCCGCGTCGGCCGGGTGGAATTTGAATGGGAATACTGACGCTGGCGGCGCCGCCGACGGTGCTGGCCTGAATCGGCGTTGCCCCGGCTAACTGGTTAGGTTGCGCGTATTCCTGTGCTGTTGCAGCGCGCGCACCATCGGGTACTACATCCGCCGGCAGTGCCCGCACTTCGCTGCTGAAATAAAGCGGAAACGGTGGATTAGCCGTAAAGTCCACGATGCCATATTGCCAGCGCGTACCGACTGGAATGCTTTGCATCATCGAGCCCTGAAACGCCGTTGACAGCTGTACCCAACTGCCTGAGCTAACGCTTCCATTCGCGCTGACCGCCACTGCGCGGCGCGCCGGAGTACCCGTGCGCCCTAACACCGCGCCCACCGCTTCCCAATCAATTTCCACTTGACACGTGGTTTGCCCAACCGCTGCCTGGCACGGCGAAGGGCTGGCAACAATCCCAAACGTCGACGTGATCTTTGCAAACGCCATCGGCGCGCTGGGCGTGCCACGATTAAAGCTGATACCCCGCTGCGCGCTGTTGGTCGGATTGGTGATGGTTTGATTCCAGGCCAAATGTACATTGCCGGAACTGGCATGGCTGTACTGGCGCCCAAAGCTAAGATTGGGAGTGGTTACATTTGTAGCAGGGCCGGTCATTACCCGGCCATTGACGTTCGTCGCATTCTTCCACGTTAAGTAGCTAACAATTGGTTGACTGCTGGAAAACACCGTCATGGCACCATCAGGACGGTTTGGCGTCGATCTTGAAACACGGCCCCAGGCCGGTTGCCCGGTCGTGTCATACACAAGTAGCGTGTTTTCCTCGAACCACTGATTGTTGTTTTCTGTTGAAGGCGGCACCACCAAGGCGTTGTAGCCCCAACCCGAGTTGCTCGGCGGATACCAAAAGCCGCTGTAGGTGGCATTGATCGCGCGCCCGTTGGGAATGCTTGAGGTATCTTCCCCGGTGCGACGCACGATGCAATCGACCTTATCGTCATTGGCATCGGTCGGAGCTAAATTTGTTGCCGGCAAGAAATCCCAGCGCACCACCATCTTTTCCGGTGAATTGGCCGGAATACGCACATGCACTTCGCCCACCGCTTCATTCAAAACCGGCGCGCCGTTCACCTGTGAAGCCCGATGCAGCCGCGACTGCCAGCGCTGACCGCCGCCGGTATCCGTTTGCAGCGGTTTGACTTCGGAGATGTACCAAACCGGGTGGCCTTGGGCATTAAAGCCATACCAAATCGCGACCAGATCGTTGTAGTCGTTAAAGAAAAAATCCCAGCTTGGGCCTAAGCGCTGTGGCGAATACCATCGCCCTGCATTAAACGTATAATTCCCGGAAGCGCCGGGCGCAGAGACATTGCAAGCAGTTAGCGGCGGTGCGCCTAGCGTGTAGCTTTGGGCGTGCAGGCCGAGGGCCGCAAACAATAAGACCAGCGCGGCAACGGCACGCCTAGTGGCGATACTTGCCAGGGCGAGCGGGAAGCGAAGACGCAGCCAAAGATAATTTTTCATGTGTTGAACATTCCGTGTGTAGTACTTCGCGAAACGTTTTTTCGTCGCTTTTCGTATCAGGATTTTTTTACTGATCCCGAAATTATTTATTTTGAGTTCAGTAATCCAGTAAGGCTAGAGGGTTTATCGCGTAAACCGCCATGGTCGGCAGAGCTGACGATGTTCGCAGGGTTGGTTGTTGCAACCATTGTGGCTCTAATGTTCCCGTAAGACTCAAAAACGCTACCTGAGCTAGCCTGAGCACCACTGATTATTGACGACCAGCGTTTAAGAAAACGCGGCCCTAAATCGTGCAATGCCACTAATCCCGTCGCGCACCGATCCAAAGTGCGGCAACTTGAGTAAGTGCCCATGCGGCAGCAAGCATGCGAACTGGCGCGCCGTCCAGCCCGCATCAGCGTGCTAGCCCCACAGACTGCCACAGGAAATCATAGGAAACTTTAGCGCGTCCAAGCTGTGCGGCCTGTTTTACTTCGTTCGCCTCGTAACTGCGTAACAGTCCTTTGACGCGCTCCAGGCCGGCCGGCGACTGCATTGCCGCGCGCGGTGTTTTGTTACCCAACATAGGAAGAGGCTGATCGGCCCAATTGGCATAAGCGCGATGGGTGGCCTCTTCAATCGCTTGCGCCATCATTGCTGGATCCATGGCCGGATTGCTTTTGGGCGGTGTACTCGGGTTGTTGCTAGGGATTATGCCTTTTGGGTCCTGCACGTCGCGCAGCTCAAAGGCAACCGATTCCTGCGCCACGGCATCGAACCAGCTGCGCCCTTTGTCGGCGTAGCCCTGTGTCTTGTAGTGCACGACGATCTGATCGCCCTGTTTGCCTAACCCAATCTTGGCTATAGGACGTGTTTGCCCATCAGCACAATCGATCAGCCGGTCCCAGCCTTCCTCGCGGTCACCGAAGACATCTGTGCACGCCGCCAACGCGCTGGACAAAGCCTGCCAGTCAAGCACGCGGTAATAATCCGTAACCAGCAGGATCGCCTCGCCTGAATAGGCATCCATAAGAGTCGGCAAGAGTGCGGGAGCCACAAATTGCTTTAGCCACGCCTTCATCAGTATCCTGGCATTCAACTTTTCCAAGTCGTGCGGGTGCGCAAATTCCCTACGCCCAAACTCCTTGTTCAAAGCCTGCAAAACACTGCCTATCACTTGGCCTGCCAGCATGGAAAAGTTGTAGGCCGCGCCGGATAACTCGAAATGATCCCCCGAACGGACTACTCGCGTTGCGATACGGCCACCCGGAAAAAGGGCTCTGGTAGCGGTTCGCTCACGCACCGTGATAGGGGCAAGTTCGTGATCTACGCTATCGCAAAGCGTCATTTGCACGCCCGGCACGACCTCGGTCACGTCATATAGCCTTAGTGGGCGTTGGGCCAACTGCCCCAGCCAGTCCCGTTGCGCGGCCGTCAGCGATGGCCCAGATGGCCCGAGCACATACTCCGATACGCGCCGTTTGTTACCGTGCACCAAAATATCGCCTTCAGCGAGCAAACACTCTGTCAGATTGATCTGTAGACATATCCTGGCTTCACGTTCAAGTTCAGCATATCCATCGATGTCTTGCGGATCGAGAATTTCGTCCACAATCTCCTCGAATGCCGTGCTAACGGCCTTGCGATGGCGTGCCAAAAGCCAGTCAACGACTTTTTCGACGGTTCCAGAGTGGCCCACTTTTTCGCCCACTTTTTCAATCGGAGGACTCACGTTTTGCTTGGCAAACAGACAACAATGCTTGTATTTCTTGCCACTGCCGCAGGGGCAAGGGGTGTTTCTGTTACTGGCCATGTAGTTACCTGAAGAAAAAAGAGTTCAATGTAGGTGCAATTGTTGCGCATTTTTGGTCCAGCGTGGGCTGGTTGCCGCAATCTATGTGGCTGGAAAAGCCGCGTTATAAATTAAAAGTGTCCAAAAGAAATGAATTCGTACGCCGGTAACTGGTACCAATCATTTTGCTAAAAGTTCGTTTTGTGCCTGCGCCAGCCTGAGCAGCAGTGATACTTGACGACTGGCGTTTACGAAAAAGCGTCCCAAAATCGTGCAGTGCCACTAATCCCGTCGCGCGCCGATCCAAAGTGCGGCGATTAGCGTAAACACCCCCGCTAGGACGCTGATTGCGAGTCGTTTGGACGCTGATAGGTCGGCGAAAATGTCACTAGAGTTGCCCGCGCTGGGCTCGCCTGAACTGGGTTTGCCTGCGTTCGGCGTGTCTGTGCCTGGATTGCTCGCGCCGGGTTTGCCCGCGTCAGGTTTGCCCGCGTCAGGTTTGCCTTCAATCGGTTTGCCGACCTCGGTTAACGCTGGCATATTCGGTGTTGTAACCGTGGGATTCGCGGGTGGTGCCGTCACTGCGTTTGGCAACGGCGCTAAATCCGACTGCTTGATCACGGCATTGTTAGCTTTTGGGTTTAGGCGGTGAGCCTCGACGATCGGCGTCTGGCTAATCGCTTCGCTGCTCGCATGCGCTACAGCGGCGAAAAAAAAGGCCAGCAGCAGCGCAAAAGCTCGCCATTGGATTGCCTTAAACATAAAATCCTGAATGCATTTAAGAACTCGTCTAAAAATCTGCGTAAGTTTAGCCTGCTGACACGCCGCACGGCACATTGACGCAGTACGATGCGCTAGGTTGATCTTTTTAGATTGGAATAATTCGATGCTTTATGTATTGCTTGGACGTGATGTGCCGAATAGTTTGGAGGCGCGTGTGGCGGCGCGTAGCGCGCATTTGGCGCGGCTGCAGGTATTGCAAGAAGCAGGTCGAGTGATCTTGGCAGGCCCGATGCCTGCGATCGATAGCGTAGAGCCGGGCAGTCATGGCTTTATTGGCAGCTTAATTGTGGCGGAGTTTGAAAATATGGCGGCGGCGCGCGCTTGGGCGGATAGCGATCCATACGTTGCAGCCAAGGTATATCGTGAGGTGGAAATTTATCCATTTAAGAAGGTTTTACCATGACGCGCATCGAATTAATCCAACACGCCTTGGCCGTGCTTGAACCGACACTATTAGAAGTGGTTGACGACAGCGCCCGCCATGCGGGCCATGCGGGCGCAGCGACTGGCCTTGGGCATTTTAATGTCGTCATTGAAGCAAACGCTTTCACTGGACTCAGCCCGGTTGCGCGGCATCGATTGGTTTATCAGGCGCTGGGGAGTTTGCTGGAAACCGATATTCACGCGTTGGGAATTCAAGCACGGGTGCCGGTGCTTAGTTCTTGAACTTGGCATTTAAAGTTAAGTTATTAAAATGCTGGCGTGTGGAAAGTGCTGGCGTGTGGAAAATGCTGGCGTGTGGAAAGTGCTGGCGTGTGGAAAAATTTCGGCAAGTCTCACATCGTCATTGCGAGCGCAGCGAAGTAATCCATCTTGTCTTGTCTTTTAGGTATCAAATTGGATTGCCACGTCGCTTCGGGCCTCGCAATGACGAGTCACAACGTATGACCTTGGCAATTTGCACATGAAGTTTGGTTAAAATATTTTGCCGATGCAAAACAATTGGAGAAGTTCGTGAAAGCTACAAATTTAATTCGGATTGGGATGTCTGCTGCTGTTTTGGCGGGTTTCGGCTGCTCAAAAGAAAACGATAGCGCGCAAAATTCCCCCGCCCTTGCGCCCGCAAAATCCGCTGTGGCCGGAGTATTAACGTTTCCGGCCAAAGATGTGATTATGACTGTCAATGGTGAGCCAGTAGATCGGGCGCTAGTGACCGGCTATGCGAACGAAAAGGGTTTTGATCTTAACGACCCGACGCAGCTCAAAATCGCCAGCGAAAAAGTGGCAGAACTTGTCGCAATTGCGCAAGCGGGGCGGCTAGATTCTTATAGTTCAACGCCCGAATATGCCTTGGATCAGCTAAAAATTGCGGCGAGCGTGTATGTGCGGCATTTGTCCAGCACACCGGCATTCACGGATGCTGAAGTGCAGGCGAACTTTGATGCGCAAATCGCAGCGACTGGCGGCATGCAGTTGAACGTTCAGCAGATTGTGGTGAATCAGGTATTGGCGGCGCAAACGGTGCAGGCAGCGCTTGCGAGTGGCAAGGCTTTCAGCGCGGTTATGACTGAAATGCGCGGCACGCCCGGAGTACTTGAAGCAAAGGATTTAGGGTGGATTACCGTACTCTCATTGCCTCAAGCTTTGCGCGCGCCAACGCTGGCACTCGCCCCAGGCGGGTTTACGGCAACGCCGATCAACTTGGGTGAGGCGTCGTATTTTCATAATGTGATTGAAACCAAGGCGCTCGCGGCCCCGAATTTTGCCGATGTAAAAGACGGTATGCGCAAAGCCATGGAGGAAACCCGCGCGGAACGATTGATTGACAAAATCAATGCACAGAGCAAGGTCGAAGTCCGCTAATCTTGACACTGGTTTGAACATGGGTAGGCGAATGCTTTGAACATATTAAACCGATTGGTCAAGTCGCATCTCGTCAGTGCGAGCGCAGCGAAGCGCTCGATCTTGCTTTTTCAGCGTCAAAAATGGCTTGCTACGTCGCTTTGCTGCGCGCAATGACGAGTTAAGGCGCTACATGCATGGATGAGTCAATCAACCCTACGCGTCTTGCACGATGTTTTGATGCCAGCACAGCAGGTGTAGCGGTCGTGCGCGCGCGTGATCTCACGGTAGTTGACGTCAATTTGGCATTCGAAGCCTGTTCGGGCATTGACCGAGCGGCAATTGTTGGGCACACAGCCGAAAAGTTTGATCTTTGGCAAAGCCCAGAACATCGACTACTGATCCTAGCCGCGCTAACCCAACATCAATGCTTGGTGAGTAAAGCAGTCAGTTTTAATGCCGCACGTCAGCAATTTGCCGATGGTGTTTTGAGCGTAGAGCCGTTTCACTTCGCTGGCGAAGCGTTCTATTTTTTTGTGGCTCAAGACATACGATTTTACGCGACGGCCGAGGAAGCATTAGTGCGTTCATTGGCAAACAGTCGCGATCGTTTTGAAAACGCAGCAGCATTGGATCTTGCGCGAATTGAGTCAGATCGTTTGAAAGAGCGCTATCGTATTGTGGTGGAGCATTCGCGCGAAGGCGTTTATCTCGTGCAAAACGGCGTCATTATTTTCGCTAATCCAGCCTTGGTGCGAGCCTTGGGCTATCCGGTCGATCAGCTTATTGGTCTTAATTACACCGATGTTTTGGTCGATCCTCGGGATCGCGCCTTCATGCGCGAGCGCATCGCGCTGCGCGCAGCTGGCGGTACCCCTGCGAGTGCTTATGAAATTCGCGTCGTTCGCAAAGATGGCGTTTCGAGATTATTTTCGGTGTGTGCAGACGCCTTGTTGTTGGGGGACGGCGTTGCAGTTACCGGCACCATGCGCGATATCACCGATGAGCGCGCAAACGACGAAAAGCTGGCGCGCGCTGAGGCGCGGTATCGCAAGCTTTTTGAAAATGCCGCAGTCGGTATGTTTCAGACTGATCGCCTTGGCAACTTGAACGAAGCCAATGCCGCGCTGCTGCGTATGTTTGGTTTTGCCTCTTTTGAGCTCATGCGCGGCAATTTTATTAATTTATTGCCCACCATTGCGGACGCTAGGGATCGCGAACTGATTCAAAGCGCAATGCAATCCGGGGTGGCATTAGAAAATATCGAAACGCGGTTAATCCACCGCGATGGACACGAGTTTTGGGTGTCTATGTCGATGCGCTCAGCGCAGCATGATGACAACGCGCAGGAGTCGATATCCATTGAGGGCAGCATGCAGGATATTTCTGCACGCCGCTTAGCAGAGCTGCAGCTCAAATTCCAAGCCAATCACGACAGCCTGACTAGGCTGCCAAATCGCTCAAGATTTGAGGCGATATTGGTCGAGTATTTCGAACGCTTGCGCCACCCTACCCAACGTCATATTAGCCATACCAACGAAGAGGCTTATTGGGTGTTGCTGATGGATTTGGACGGATTCAAAGTCGTCAACGATAGCCTTGGGCATGCGGCTGGGGACGAACTTTTGGTGATGATTTGCGATCGCATGATCAAGTCACTGCCACATGATTTGGTGCTGTCGCGTTACGGCGGGGACGAATTTGCGCTGGTTACACGATCACCAATGCCGCAAGTGGCATCAACCGAGATTGCGGAGGGCATACTTACGGCTTTGAGTCCGCCATTTCTGGTGCGTGGGCAACAAATTTTTGCCTCTGCCTCGATTGGGATTTCGCGTATGGATTCCAGCTACAAAGATGCGCAGCACGTGATGCGCGATGCCGATACCGCGATGTATCGCGCCAAAGCTCTGGGTAAAAGCCGCTATGAGCTTTTTGACGGCGCGATGCATCGTGCGGCGCAATCGCGTTTAAAGTTAGAGACAGATTTACGCTTCGCACTCGAACGTGGTGAATTTGTTACCTACTATCAACCTATCGTGGAATTGGCGAACGGTAAAGTAGTCGGTGCCGAGGCGCTCACGCGTTGGCAGCATCCCATGCGCGGCTTGTTATTGCCGGGGGATTTTCTTGCGGTAGCGGAAGAATCTGGCCTGTTGATCGGCATTGATTGGTACGTGATTGATCAATCTTGTCGCCAGTTGGCGCTTTGGCAAAGCGAGTTTGGTATTAATGCACCCAGTTCCATAAGCGTGAATATTTCGGATCGCTTATTTGCCAGCAGGGGCTTCCCTGGAGCACTTGGGGATTTACTCCGCCGTACCGGGGTGCGCCCCAGCGCATTGCAGCTCGAGATTACCGAAACTGTATTTCGCGGAAATTATGCCGAAACGCTAGTCATCCTGCGCGAACTCAAAGCGCTGGGCGTGCGTCTACTTGTGGATGATTTCGGCACCGGCTATTCGTCGTTAGTCTCGTTCGCCCAAGCGGCATTTGATGGGCTAAAGATTGATCAAGGTTTCATCGAAGATATCGAGTCAAATGAACGTAACCACGCGCTAGTTAAAACCATGTGCCAATTTGCGCGCGACTTAAATATGAGTGTGGTGTGCGAGGGCGTTGAACGCGCAACTCAAATGCAGATTTTAATTGACCTAGGTTGTGTATTTGGCCAGGGGTTCCGCTATGCGCCGGCGTTACCGCCAGAGGCATTTGCGAGTCGTTTGCGACTCGCGCAATCGCTATAAACATTCGTACATTGTTTGCGCATCGACGCGCGGTTCCAAGCTAATATTCCCTTCTGAAATTCGGCGCAGATATCCTATGCTTTCTCGTTTAGCTTTAATTTTCGCATGCAATTTCGCGCTCACAAACGTGGTTTATGCTCAGGATGATGTCGATGCCTTGCCCAGCAGCAGCGAAACGGTGCAAATCGAAGTATTGGTGTTTCGCTTCCCCGGTAAAGGTGCTGGTTCGGAGCTAAAGCCAGGACAGGCGCCCGCGTCTAATATTGGACAGGCAATTTTGGGCACTAGTACGAGTGCTAACGATCTCTACAGCGAAGTTGAGCCTAGTCAACGACGGCTGAGTGGCGCGATGGCACGTATTCAAGCAAGTAGTGATCTTAAACCACTGCTTTTTACCGCGTGGCGACAAAATTTGTCGGATGCGCGCTGGGTGAGTTTGCAACCCGTAGGCGGGGCAATGTCGGGATCCGAAAAAATCAGTGGGCGCTTGCTGTTGACGCCGGGAAAACCATTGGGACTTAAGCTTGAACTACAGCTTGATGGCGCACAAATCAACAGCGTGGCCAGTGAATCCCTAAACTCGGAAAGCGCGGCTGGCAATGCCATGGCGAGCCGCAGCTTTCGCATGCGGGCAAGTCGCCCGGCGCATTTTGAGGAAACGCTGTACTTTGATCACCCAGCGATCGGCGCGCTGGTGCGAGTCGATTTGAAAGCACAGTGAAAATCTAAGGCTTAGTGAAAATCTAAGGCGTGAAAATCTAGGGCGTGAAAATCTAGGGCTTAGTGAAAAATAAGCGCGGCGCCACGCCCGGCCTTAATTTCTTTTACTACGCGCGGTAGCTCAGCTTTTACAGCTTGATATTGCGCAGCAGTTAAAAAGGTCGCCAACCATTCGTCATAGGATTGCGCGGCACACGTGCCCCGGATACAAAAATGGGTCATTAAGTTTGACTGCGCGCCGCAGGGCATACCCAACTCACACGCGGCAAGCTGAAAAACTGCCCGTAAACTATCAACTTCCTTGTCTGGCCAAGGGCTTTTGCTCAAGTTGCCCCAACCGAAACCGGCGAGGCTGATTGCCCGACCTGCCTCCCAAATTGCCTCTGGGTCAGCTGAGTTGAGCGCGATTTTTAGTTCGGACTCAAACCCTGCGATGGTTTGTTCGGTGGGGCTTGTGAGTTGACGCAACATCAGTTTAGCCACGATGTCGCCACCCGCATCAGCTTGCTTTAGCCAAGTCGCACGCACTTCATAAGGGTCGGGGTTTTCGATTAATAGCGCTTCGCAGCGGTGGTATCCCGCAGTCGCCAGTGCTTTGCGCCGAGTATTAAAAGGGTCATCCACTTTTACCGAGGGTAGGAATAAATCCATCCATTCTTTGCGCGTTTTTGGGCCAGCAAAGAATCCGCAATACTCATAAATTTTGAGTAATTTCCGAGCGCTGAGCGGCGATACAGGTGCGCGTGCCAATTTTTTTGCAAGCGCGCTTAAATTGGCTTCTGTTTCCAATTCAAACCGCTGCGATTGGGGTGCAGGTGCCGATGTGGCTGAAATGCTTGGCGGCTTTGCGAAAACGCACGCGCTAAGCAGAAACAACGTGCAGCTGAGCGCACGAAAAAAAGCGTTTATTGGCATCGATATAAGAATATGGGTTGAACCGCTCGATTTTACGCGGTTAATGCCAGTGTTACCCACGGCGCAATTAATTCACGCCCTTCGGGAGAATACGAGCGAAATTCCATGAGTTTGAACGGTACGGTATCGAGTTCAAGCATCTCTTCATCGCGTGTGGTTGGGCCGTCAAATTTCACCGTTAGCGCACCCAGTTCGGAATTACCCAAGGCCTGGATGAAATGGCGCAGCTCAATACTGGTGGGCCATTCGCTGAGCGCGCACGAGGCAATCGCGATGGTCGTGCCATCTGGGGCCAGTGCGCGCACCTTCGCCAATGTAAGGCTATTCACTTGACGCAATTCGATGCCAAAAAGCCAATCACCGCGCATATCAATGCCGCGCAACACTTCAATCGGGCGTCGTCGCACGAGCGGCGCTAGCTCTGATTCAATCACCAGCACTGTTTTTGTGCGTTGCGCTGGATAGCTTTGGTACGGTTCGTTGTAGGACATGGCGTTTTCGCTGCTGTCAATGTTGCAAGTCTGTCACATTGCCTGCACGTGCGCGCAACAATTGCGGTCGAAGCAAGGATTTACCTATTAAATAGCGCAATAAATAGGGTGCATTTGACCCAAATCCGATAAACGCAGCGTTTTTGGTTACGAATGGCGCGCAGCTAAGGGCTGAAATAAAATTGGCCGAATGTTGTTTGCCGTAACAGGGTCTTAGCCATTAGCATCGGGGCACTCGAAATTTAAGCAAGGAAGCGCCATGCGCACGCATTATTGTGGCTCAGTGGATGAGCAAGTGATTGGTCAGACGGTAAGCTTGTGTGGTTGGGCCGATACTCGACGCGACCATGGTCAGGTAATTTTTATTGATTTGCGCGACCACGAGGGCGTCGTGCAGGTGGTCGTTGAGCCGGATCAGGCGGCGGCGTTTAGATCGGCGGAAGCGGTAAAGTATGAATACTGCTTGCGCATCACCGGTCGTGTTCGCGCGCGCGATGCGGCCGCAATCAACGAGAAAATGCCGACCGGGCGCGTCGAAGTTTTTGCCACCGAAGTCGAGGTGCTCAATGCCGCTGCACCCTTGCCGTTCATGCTTGACGAAGTTCCGAACGAAGAAACACGGCTGCGCTATCGTTATTTAGACTTACGCCGTCCGGCAATGCAGCGCACCATGCGCATGCGCACCAAGTTGACGCAATCCATTCGCAAGTTTTTAGACGCGCGCGGTTTTCAAGACATTGAAACGCCGATTTTGACCAAGGCCACGCCGGAAGGCGCGCGCGACTATCTGGTGCCATCCCGCGTGAATGAAGGTGAGTTTTATGCCTTGCCACAAAGCCCGCAGTTGTTCAAGCAGCTGCTGATGATGGCGGGTATGGATCGCTACTATCAAATTGCGCGCTGCTTTCGCGATGAAGACTTGCGCGCGGATCGCCAGCCGGAATTTACCCAGCTCGATATTGAAATGGCGTTCGTCAAAGAGCGCGATGTGCAGGATTTGGTTGAAGGCATGGTGCGCCATGTATTTAGCGAAGTGGCGCAAATTGACTTGCCGCAACCTTTTCCTCGGATGAGTTATAGCGAAGCGATGCGCCGCTATGGTTCGGACAAGCCAGATCTGCGCAACCCGATGGAGCTGGTAGATGTTGCAGAACACGTAAAGGCTGTTGAATTTAAAGTGTTTTCCGGCCCAGCAAACGACCCATCCGGGCGCGTGTGCGTGCTGAAAGCGCCCGGCGGTGCCAGTTTAAGTCGCAAGCAAATCGACGAATACACGCCGTTTGTCGCGAAATACGGCGCAAAAGGTTTGGCTTGGATTCGCGTCGATGATTTGGCGAAAGGCCGTGAAGGCCTGACGAGCCCGATCATCAAGTTCTTGAACGACGAGGCGCTAAACGGCGTGCTGCAAGCGGTGGATGCTAAAACCGGCGATATTTTGTTCTTCGGCGCCGGCCCATACCAAACCGTTAGCGACTATATGGGCGCGCTGCGTTTGCAAGTGGGGAAGGATTTGAAACTTATCCAAGCAGGCTGGGCGCCGCTGTGGGTCGTCGATTTCCCAATGTTCGATTACGACGCGGACAACGCACGCTGGGTCAGCCTGCACCACCCATTTACCGCGCCCAGCATTGATTCAGCGGACGCGCTAAAAGCTGATCCCGGTGCAAGCTTGAGTCGTGGCTACGATTGCGTGCTCAATGGCTCGGAAATAGGCGGCGGCTCGATACGGATTCACCGGCCGGAATTGCAGTCGGCGGTCTTTGATTTGCTGGGCATCAGCAAAGAGGAAGCGCAAATCAAGTTTGGCTTTTTACTCGACGCACTTAAATATGGCTGCCCGCCGCACGGTGGTATTGCGTTTGGTATTGATCGCATCGCGGCGCTGATTGCGGGTGTCGAGTCCATACGCGAAGTGATTGCGTTCCCGAAAACCGCGTCGGCACAATGCCCATTGACCGGCGCGCCGTCGGAGGTGCCGGAGAAGCAGCTGCAAGAGCTGCACGTGAAAGTGGTGCGTAGCGTCAAGGAAGGCAGCAAATAGGTGCGTTTTTGATTGCGTCAACCGCATGACCCGCCTCTAGTTCGTCATCCCCTAGTGTCTTTGTCGGGGATCCAGCATTTTCGCGTCGAATAACTAGATCCCCGATAAAAACATTCGGGGAAGACGAGTGCTGCAAGTGACGAGTGCGCGGCAATCGGCATTGTTTTACCTCAAAATCAACAAACTCGCCGCCAAGCACGCCG
Organism: Lysobacterales bacterium; assembly: GCA_038317875.1. Lineage (GTDB taxonomy): Bacteria > Pseudomonadota > Gammaproteobacteria > Xanthomonadales > SZUA-5 > JANNYA01. The sequence goes on along the minus strand of JBBQBR010000006.1, from coordinate 4,175 downwards.
CCGCGACAGAGCCATGCACAATGACTTCCCACCATTGAAATTTTTGTGTCCCGGGCGTGCCGCGATACCACGCTTCAACCAGGGTCGAAATCAGGCCACCACCCATCACCACTAGAAATACGCTGAACCAGCGCACGTCAAGCTTGTAGAGCTCAATGACAGTATTGAATACGCCAATCGCTGCCGCCGAGCCACCCGCATAAAGCACTAACGCGGTGCGTATAACGTGCCAATTGCGCAACGGCAGGTTGGCACGGGTGGCTGCGGTTGGGGGCGCAGATGCGAGTTCCAAATTTTCCGCTTCTTTGGCCGTTGGCGCGTCAGCAAGGCCACTTGCGTCGAGCGCCATATCCTTTACCGATTCCTGCCCTGCAGATAGGCTAATTTTAACGGTAGGGCCTAGCACGCCAAAGCGCACCACGTCGCCAGCTTTAAGCACCGCACGTTCGATGCGCACGTCATTTACAAAAGTGCCGCTCGTGCTTTGGGTGTCCAACAGGTCGATGCAGTTGTCGCGCTGGCGCAGCATTGCGTGGTGGCTAGAGGTTGATTTTTCGTTGACAAATACCAAATCACAGTCGCCCGAGCGCCCGATGCTTACGGTTGTTTGTGCGAACACTTCAAGATCACCCTTGCGTGCGCCGTCTAGGTGCTGGACGACAATTCGATTCAGTTTCGTGCTGCTCATTCCGAAATTGCTAACATGTTTGGTTTGAATGTTTTGCCTAGGCAAAACAAGATTAGGTTAGATCGCGCTGCAAAGGCAGTACTAGCGTTTTCCGGCATTGTCGCTTACTTCAGAACCTGAGACTATGGGGCAGCTTTGATATTCGCTTTGCTTTGCTTAACGACGGGGTTTGTTATGGGACGGAATAACTGCGAAGCCGATACTGGCCGGATGCGCGCGTGATCGCGCATGCGGAACCGCAAAAAGCCGATTTTGATCGTGCCTCACGCGAGCTGCGCCAAAGTGCCTTAGGTTTAGCGCAAGCGTGGCAGGCGCTGATGCGCGCGGGTTGGTCGAGCGCCCAGCTGCGGCCCTTGCTATTGGCGCTGCGCCAACTGATCAAAGGCTGTGACCGTCTGCGCTTAGCCAGCTTGCGCAAACGCTCAAACGATCTGGAGCTAATGCTGGTGCCCTTTGTGACCAGCTTAGGCGTGATGGGCGACAGTGGTGCGGCATTAAAGCCGCAGGCGGATCAAACGCGCGCGATTGAAGCGGCTGTTTCCGCCTTGACTAGCAGCGTCTTGGCGGTTGATTTAGGGCCTTCGTTACCTGGGTTTTTATTGGACAATGCCGCAAATGACGTCTTAGTTGCTGCGGCGCACGTGTCGTCACCATCTGCACCTGTCGCGATCGCGTCAGAAAAGCCGGTAGCGAAAGCGCTGGGCGCACGTTTGACGGATGCCAACACCGTTGTAGTGCTGCGCGCAGACGCTGATCTAGCGGCGGGTTTGGTTGACGCCTTGAAAGAGCGCGGGCATCGAATATTGGAGCTTTCCACCACCCAGGCCTTGGAACAACTGCTGCTGCAAACCATGCCCGGTGCGGTGATTGCCGATGCGCGCTTTCTCAATGGCATTAGTCGCCAGCTCAGCGCGCTCAAAGCACGCCCCGGTACGGCCGAGGTGGATGCCGCAGTCGTCGTTATTTCGGACCGCCGTGATTTGGGCCGCCGCTTGCTTGCTAATCGCAATGGTGCGGTGGGCTATTTCGAAGAACCTGTCGACGTATTAGAAGTCAGCGCGGTGCTGGCGCTAAAAACGCCAAAAACTGCCGTTGAGGCCGCGCATCGCGCTTTATTGTGTACGCACAATCAAAGCTTCAGTGAAGAATGCGCGCGTTGGCTGATGACGGCGAATGTCGCCACTAGGATTGAACCCAATGTGATCGGCGCGCTGGCTGCGTGTTTGGAATACGCCCCGGAAGTGCTGCTGATCGATGCCTCCGTCAAGCAAGACGAGGCGCTGCGTTTAGTCACTGAGCTACGCCGCCATGCGCGCCATGCGCATCTGCCGGTGGTGCTGCTTTCCGGGCAAAACAGCCTAGCGCAGCGCGAACGCGCGATTGCGGCTGGCGCCGATGAATATCTGATTGAACCGGTTAAACAGCGGCACTTGATGAGCGTGGTTGCGGCCCGCTTAGAGCGCTTGAGTCTATTGCGCCAGACCGGCGCCAGCCCAAAAAGCCATTCGGGCATGCTAAGCCGCAGTGAATTTTTAGTTGAATACGCGCGCCAGCCCGAGCTTGCGTTGATCTTTCTATTGATCGACCAAACGGACGCGCTGGGCGCAAGCTATCCGGTTTCGGCCTTTGATCAGCTGGATGCGGGCATTGCCGCCTTGCTGCGCCCTAGGCTTAAAAGCAAAGAGCTACTGGCATACTTTCAGGACGGCCAGTATTTGCTTGCCGTGCGCACCGGTAGCGACCGCGCGGCCGCAGAAATTCAATTAGATGAGCTTGCCGAAAAGCTGCGCCGCAGCGTCGAGCAAGCGCGCATCGATTTGGGTAACGGCCCTGAGAAACTGACCGCAAGCGTGGCCTGGATACGTCCGCAGGGGGAACATTTGGCGCAGCAAAAAGGTGCCGAACATGCGCTGCACTTGGCCCGGCACGCAGCGCGTTCGTTGAAAGAATGCGGCGGCAATCAGGTGCGTTCGTCCAGCACCGTCGAGCTTATCAACCCCAGCAACAAAGCCGCGCGCGCCGACGTGCCGATATTGTTGACCTTGCAGCCGTTGCTGTGTGCGTCAGGCAAACTCCAAGGGCAATATTTGGCGAATTTTTGGTGGCACGGCGCAGCCGCCGGGCGTAATGAAGCCGCGCGCGCCGATGCCGGGCTTGCCAGCTATGCGCAAGCGGCGGCACAAGCGCGTGCGGCAGGCCATATCGCCGCATTTGATCGGCGCATCTTATTGGCGGCGCTAAACCGGCGCAGTGAAGAGCTCAAACGCGGGCGGCAAGTGCGCCTGTTCGTGCAAATCGGTGCGGAAAGCGTTACCGACGGCGCGCTGTGCTCCTGGCTGGCGCAGCAGCTCAACGGTCTCAAACTGTCCGGCAGCGGCTTGAGCGTGTACGTCGAGATCAACGCCGCATTTTCGCATCCAGGCGCATGGCAGCATCGCTTAAGCGAACTGCATAGCCTGGGAATGCGCGTCGGTTTGCTGCTGAACTCACCCGATTCAACGCAACAATCGATGATTGCCACGCTGCAATACGACTTCGCGATTTTGCAAGAACGCCCGAACGAGGACACTTACGCCGAGTTCGACGACGGCCTAGACGAACAAGGAGTTGGCCTAGTTGAGCGCGACGCGGCCTGGCTGCAGCTATTGCGCCGCGTGCGCGAACGTGGCTCCGTCAGCATTGTGCCCGGCGTCAAATCCCGCGTTGAGCTTGATCAATTGCGCTCATTGCGGGTCGATTTTATCGCGAGTAATGAGCTGGCACCGGCATCGGATGCGGCAGATTTTGATTTTGTGAGGTCGGCTCGGGCTTAGACGACGCCGCTACTCAGCAGCGATATCTTTCGCACTCACAAAAATTGGGCGCAACCGATTCTTTAGAATCGCTTTGGCTCAGGCACCCCAAGATCGCGCCGCTACTTACGGCTATAAGCAACTCTTCGTAGCCCAAGCCAGCGGCACCGCGCGCTTCCGCGCGATTAAACTCGATAGCTTCCGCAAGTGTGACGCGCAAAGACTCTATGAGCTGCTGACGCGTAGCCTCCTGACAATTGACTCCGGCCACTTCCTCGATCCAGCCGATCCAAGCCTTGTAGACCACGAACGATATCCAGATGCGGTAGTTGCGTGGACTGAGGTCAAGGCGTTCGCGCTTGCTTACATCCGACCATGATCCGCTTTGTCAGCCTAATTGTGACTACTAAAAAAAGCGCCAACGGCGCGCGATATCTTAGCCCAGGGCAACGCCCTGGGTTATCGGTGACCTATTTATTGCTAGCCCTGAAGGGGCGGGATAAATTCGGCGTGATGCCTATTGACCTAAAAAAGGTTGAAATTCTGTAGCAAGATCCGTTCGCCCTGAGCGCGTCGAAGGGCAGAGCCGTACAATTCCTAACGGAGCGATATTTATCACGAAGCGCCAACGGCGCGCCATATCTTAGCCCAGGGCAACGCCCTGGGTGATCGGCGACCTATTTATTGCTAGCCCT
>JBBQBR010000005.1:0-18973 GCA_038317875.1 Lysobacterales bacterium | reverse complement strand
CCATAAATTTATCTAAATCAACGTGCGCCTGCACTTGCAGCGGCGGCAAATTTTCCTTCTTAGTCGTCGACGCCGAACAGGCGATACACAGCATCGATACCAGCGCGCAAATCAGTAATCGCAATGCGGTACGCATAATTCCTCCAGGGATATTTAGTTCGGCGCGCCAGAGTAACTGATGAGTGTGTATAGGAAGGTGAGGGTTTGGTTGGGATCTGTATTCGCAGGTTTTTATCAGAGTGATTTAGGTCAGTGCCGCCAAATTATCTGCTATTATCTCGCGATAGATAATTTATTTAATGCGAAATAATTTCGGATAAAGGCATGATTCATTACCTCAGAACGCAATTGGCATCGCACCTTGCGGACGCGCTGCTCGGAAAGGTGGTCTTCAGCGACGCCGGTAACGGCTTGTTTCTTGCGGCACCACGTCGCACCGGAAAATCGACGTTTCTACAGGCCGATCTAAAGCCCGAGTTAGAGCGCCGAGGCGTCGTCGTCGTTTACCTTGATCTTTGGGCCGATCAGCGGCGCGACCCGGGTGCAATTATTGCCGAGGCAATCGGGCATTCGTTAGAGCCACATCTGGGTATGCTTGCCCGCGCTGCAAAAAAGACCGGTTTGGAAAGTCTTAATTTGGCCGGTTGGCTCAATATCGACATTAGCAAGATCGGCAAAGTTGAAGGGGCAACCCTGCCCGAGGCGCTGCGCGCGCTTATCGAGGCTGCCAAGGCGCCGGTTGCCCTCATTGTCGACGAGGCGCAACATGCCCTGACAAGCGAGGTTGGCGAGGCCGCCATGGCCGCCTTGAAATCCGCCCGCGATCAGCTCAATCGACCCGGCGCGATCAAGTTGATGTTGATCATGTCTGGCTCTGACCGAGATAAGCTGCTGCGCTTGGTCAACAGCGGCGCTGCGCCCTTTTATGGCTCACAAATCCAGCGCATGCCGGAACTCGATGCTGGCTTTATTGCGCATATTGTCCGCCTGATCGTGGCGCAACGGCCCGAGGTAGCGCCGGTGGATCAAGTGGCGCTGTACCAAGCGTTTCAGTACTTTGGCCATCGGCCGCAGTTTTTCATGGAAGCCTTAGGCCAGGTGCTAAGCCCGCTTGCCGGGATCAACGGTCGCTTCGAGCCCGCTCTTTTGCAAGCAGCCCAGGCGCGCCAAGGTGATGATGAAACGCAGATGGAATCTGACTATCTCGCGCTCAAGCCGCTGGAACAGGCAGTGCTGTGGCGTTTGCTGGAACAAGGTGCGCGTTTTCGCCCGTACGACGCTGACGCCTTGCGTTTCTACCATCAAAAAACTGCTAAAAAAGTGACCGCCCAACAAGCACAAAACGCCCTTGAAGCGCTGCGTCAACGCACTCCCGCGATCGTTTGGAAGTCCGCCCGTGGCGAATACGCCGTTGACGATGCCAATATGCACCGTTGGTATGAGCAGCGGGCCGGCATTAGCTGGCCGCCAGAGGGCGAATAAGCATTAGAACTGTTTGGCAAATACTTGGATACTTGATGCGTGAAATGAAATTGGAGTGGGTGGCGTGATAGGTGGTGAAAAAATTCACGGTCAGCTACCAAATGGTTGGGCGTGGGTATCAATTGGCGAAACGGGTGAGTACATAAATGGTTTCGCGTTCAAGCCCGGTCACCGTGACTCTAGTGGACGGCCAATTGTTCGGATTCAAAACCTTACCGACGAGACTAAGTTGTTGAACACGACAACACTCGACCTGCCATTGGCCTGAAATTTCTGCCACCTTCCAAGCTCTTCGCGCGAACGTTTTTACATTGACACTAATTAAAGTGACACCGCGTGTAGGCTAATCAAATTCCCCCTGATGGCCGGGGCGGTATGTCTACACGACCGAGTGCCGCACCGAAAGTCAGCCAACATGAGCCGAGTTGGGCTTGGTGTAGATGACCGACACTTAATAGTGCGGGCAGTTCTATGAGTTTTTCTTAAAAACTCTATAAAAAACATAAACCTAAAAAAGTTTTGGTACTTGATGAGTACTAGATAGACCTAACAACTTGGCATAAAAATGAACACATCTTCACTAGTCCAGAAAGTATGGAATTTCTGCCACACCTTGCGCGATGACGGAGTCGGTTATGGCGACTACCTAGAACAGCTGACCTATCTGCTGTTCCTGAAACTGGCGCATGAATACGCGCAAGAACCCTGTAACCGCGCATCGCGCATTCCGGCTGGTTACGATTGGGCCAGCCTAAAACTGCGGGCGGGCAAGCCGCTGGAGGCGCAATATCTGGCAACGCTACATTGTTTGGGGCAGGAGCCAGGCATGTTGGGCGCGATTTTTTTAAGGCGCAGAACAAGGTTCAAGACCCGGCAAAGTTGTCACGGCTGGTGCAATTAATCGACGCCGAAAGCTGGATCAGCTTAGACGCCGACACTAAAGGCGATCTGTACGAGGGGCTGCTGCAAAAGAACGCAGAAGACACTAAAAGCGGTGCCGGCCAGTATTTCACGCCGCGCGCGCTGATCGAAGCGATGGTCGCCTGCATGCGGCCGGAGCCGATGAAAACCATCGCCGATCCGGCGTGCGGTACGGGCGGCTTTTTTCTGGGTGCCTACAATTGGCTGACGCGCCCCGGCACGAAGCTAGGCAAGCGCCAAAAGGAGTTCCTGCGTGACAAGACGTTCCATGGTAACGAGATCGTCGCCGGTACTCGTAGCCTTTGCCTGATGAATTTGTTTTTGCACAATGTCGGCGAGTTGGATGGTGAGCCGCTAGTGGAGCGATCAGACGCGCTGATTACCGAGCCGAAACTGAAGGTGGACTGTGTTTTTGCCAATCCGCCATTTGGTAAGAAAAGCAGCATGACCATTACCAACGAGGAACGCGATGAAGATAAAGAGGCGCTGACTTACGAGCGGAAAGATTTTTGGGAAACTACATCGAACAAGCAGCTCAACTTTTTGCAGCACATTGTCAGCATGCTCAAGACAACCGGTAGGGCGGCCGTGGTACTGCCAGACAACGTTCTGTTTGAAGGCGGCACTGGCGAAAAAATCCGCAAGAAGCTGCTGGAGAAATGCGATGTGCACACGGTACTGCGCTTGCCTACAGGTATCCTTTACGCGCAAGGCGTGAAAGCCAATGTGATATTTTTCGATAATGCGCCTGAGAATGGCCGCGTGCATACTAAAGGCGTGTGGTTTTACGACCTGCGCACCAACAAGCATTTCACCCCAAAAACGCGCACGCTAAAACTGGACGATCTGCAGGATTTCATCGCCTGCTATAACCCGGAAAACCGCCACGAGCGAGTCGCCACTGAGCGCTTTAAATACTTCAGTTGCGACGAGCTGATTGCGCGTGATAAAGCCAGCTTAGATATTTTTTGGTTGAAAGACGACAGCCTTGATAACTTAGACGACTTGCCGCCACCGGACGTGTTGCAGCAGGAAATTATTGAACATTTGGAAGCGGCGCTGCTGGCTTTTCGCGATGTTGCATTAGGTTTGCAGCTTGCCTGATCCTGGTTTTTTTTTTGGCGTCATGGGTAATGCCTTTGCCCAAGCGTCTTGCGTCGCGGCATAGTTATCATCCACCCTGCACCTAAACATCATTTATTCAAAATAGCGTCGTAAGAAAAGGATAAGTCAACATCATGTCGATATTTTCTAGCGTCCGCGCAGTGACTGGCACTCCACCTTACACCGTAAATCTCAGTGACGATCTAGGCCACCAATGGTTAGCGGATGAGCCGCTTGATTTGGGCGGTGCGAATAATGCAACGTCGCCCGATCGGATGTTGCTGGGAAGTTTGGGCGCTTGCACCGCGATTACTTTGCAGATGTATGCGGCGCGTAAACAGTGGCCGTTGACCGGCGTCGAGGTGGAATTGCAGTTAAATCCAGCTGGCGAAGCGGCCGTCGGCAGTAACATCACGCGCAAAATTTCCTTGCATGGCGAACTGGACGAAGTGCAGCGCCAGCGCCTTTTGCAAATCGCCAACGCTTGTCCGATTCATAAAATATTGACCGGCGAAGTGCGAATCAACAGTCTACTGGCAACGTTTTAAGGGTTAAGAATAGGGTCAAAATTCTCGGCATCTCAGGCAGCCTGCGCGCGTAGTCGTTCAACACCAGCTTGCTAAAAGCGGCAAAAGCACTTGTCGGCGATGATCTTGAGCTGGAAATTGCCACGCTGCACGGCATTGCGCTTTACGACGGTGATTTGGAAGAACGGGATGGTATTTCGGCAGCAGTGTAGGCCTTAAAGGCACGCATCATTGCGAATCAGGGCTTGCTGCTGACGACGCCGGAATACAACAATGGTATCCCCGGCGTGTTTAAAAATACGATTGACTGGCTGTCGCGTCAGGTAAAGTGCGCTTGTATTTGCTAACCGCGCCGTTGCTGTTGTTGGCGCATCGCCCGGTGGTTTTGGCAGCATGCTCTCGCAAAATGCCTGGCTGCCGGTTTTGAAAACACTGGGTAGCCGCCAATGAGCCGGTGCTAGATTAATGTTGTCGCGTGCGTATTCCAGTTTCCCCGAGCGTATTCCAGTTTCCCCGAGCGTATTCCATGCGTCGCTCAGCGAATTATTTTGATGCCCAACTGGTTGAATGCAAAAAAAGCCTATGTCGGCGAACTTTTAACTCATGCGCTTCAACGCGCAGATCTTGTTGCCCGCAGGATCACGCAAATAGGCCAAATACAACGAGCCCATGCCACCTTCGCGTAAGCCCGGCGGATCTTCACAAGCGGTGCCGCCATGGGCCAAACCTGCCACGTGCCACGCTTCGCCCTGCTCAGGGCTGTCGACGGCAAAACCAATCGTGCTGCCGTTGGCGGCGCATGCGGGTTCACCATTGATCGGTTTGGTGATTGCGAAAATGCCAGTTTTAGTGATGTAAAAAACCCTGCCCTTGGCGTCAAGCTTGCCGGGCGGGATGCCAAGCGCGCCTAAAATAGCATCATAAAAGGTCTTTGAAGCGTGGACGTCGTTTGCACCGATCATGACATGGCTAAACATGTTGACTCTCCTTTTGAATGAATGCGGATGTTACGACACTGCAAGATTTGGCACATGCAAGATTTGGCACACGCAAAGCGACATACCCGTTGCAGCCGATTGTCGGCCGCTAAATCTAGCTCAGGGACTTAAATTGCTCGGGCTGCCTGCAGGGCCGTGCGCGTCGCGGCATCGGCTGGGAATAGGTGCTCAATGCGCAGCGATGCCAGGGTGATGTGTTGCGGGGTGCCAAAGGTGGTGAACATGCTGAAAAAACTCAGTTCGCCGTGCGTAGTGACGAAACGCGAAGTTAGCACCGGCGGCAGTGGCGTCATTTGCCGTGCTGAGCGAATTGCAGCCGCGCCAAAGCGAAACTTGAACAGGGCGCTCAATTGATCAATGCGCGCCTGCAGCGGCGGGTGGTGTCGCGCATCGTCTTGCAGCATGCGCAGCATCGCGGGCGCCACCTCATCGCGGTTAACTAAAGTACTTGCAAAGCCCTGCGGGTGCAGCAGTGCGTCAATCAAATTCAACGTTTTGCCGGGCGGCGTTTGCTGCATCAACCCGGGCATTACCAATTCCAAATATTGGAAGTAAAACACAGAGATGCCTGCATTTGATTACCTGTGACGTAATCGCGGGTAGCACGATTGATCGCCACACTGCCTGCATCTCAGTCATGCATCCTAGGAAAAACCGATGCATCAAATTCGTGTGCTATTCATGCTGGTACCGTTCTCAGTCGTCACAGGCCTAGCATTCTGGCATCAAGGCTATTGGGGTATTCTGGCACCGCACTTTCAAAGTTGGGGTGCGGCGCAGGAACCCGCTCGCGGCTTTTGATACATCACTTTCCCCTGCTGCTGAATTCATCAAAAAAAGGCTAAATCTATGAAGATTTTAATTGCGCTGCCGTTGGGCATGGTCGGTGTGATCCACCTATTGCCGCTGGTGGGCGTTTTGGGTGCTGAGCGACTAAGCGCGCTCTACGGAGTGGCTTTTACCGAACCCAATTTGGTGATTTTAATGCGCCATCGCGCGGTGCTTTTTGGTCTGCTCGGCGGGTACTTGTTGTATGCGGCATTTTTGCCTGCGCATCAGCGGCTTGCACTGGTTGCAGCCTGGATTAGTGTGGCATCGTTTTTGTATCTCGCCTTGACCACTGGTGGCTACAGTGCCGCGATTGCGCGAGTAGTTTGGGCTGATGTTATTGCGGCGCTGTGTTTGGGGATTGCGACGGTTGCGATGTTCGTAGCTGCAAGGCTGCCAAATTGAACGCTTTTTCAGCGCGCCACAAAAGTGCAGAAAAAAGCGCCGAGCTTGAGGTGCGGCTGCATGCACTACTACGCCGTGCCAGCGCATGTGGGTTCACCGTTGATCGGTTTGGGTATTGCGAAAATGCCGGTTTTAGTGATGTAAAAAACGCGGCCTTTGGCGTCTAGCTTGCCGGGCGGGATGCCGAGCGCGCCTAAAATGGCATCATAAAAGGTCTTTGAAGCGTGGACGACGTTTGCACCGAGCATGACATGGCTAAACATCTCGACTCTCCTTTGGGTTGATTCCGGCGTTTACGCCACTGCATATGAGTTAGCGTGTGACGTCAATACCGCCCAATCCAACAAAGCGCAGCGTGCGCCCCGCCATCATCGCTGAGTCCGGCCAGACGCGCCACGGTTTGCGCCAAACACTAAAGGGTTGCCGCACCGCACCCGATATCACCACGCAATCATCGATCAAACGTTGATTCATTGCCTGCATAACGGCGTTGCGCTCAGGCCCGACCGGCATGCTGCGTATGCGCTCAAAATCGGCATCGAACGCGGCGTTTTGATAGTTGGCGTTGTTGACTTGCGGTGCTTTGTACGGGCCGTAATACAGCTGCAGTACGTTTTCCGCATCGGGGGCATCAAACTGCCAGCCCATATCCATCAGCATCACTTCACCGCGATTGACCGCTTCAATGTAGCTGCCGAAGCTTGGAAAGCTGCGCCATAAGATTTTTTCTTGCGCGAATCCTAGATCCACCATTTGCGAACGAAATAGCTCAAACATGCGGCGTTGCTCAATGCCGGCAGTGGAGCCAAACTGCAGCGTCGGTAGCGTATCTGGCGTGTAGCCTGCGGCTGCAAGACTTGCTTTTGCACCTGCTAAATCGAATTTAGCGCCTAGATTGCGGGGCTCAAAACCGGCGACATTAGGCGGAATGACCCCGGCAAAAACCTGCGCCGAGCCGCTATATATTTTCTCGACGCGTTCCTGCCAGTTGTATGCGCCGCTGATTGCACAGCGCAACGTGCGGTGGCGCGCGTCGATGCCAGGATCTTTTGCGGCACCGAGATCTGGGTCGAGCATATTGAACGATACAAACACCGAACCCAATTCGACGTAATTTCGGAAATAGGTGGTATTTGCCAACGCAGGCTGTAATACGGCTGGGCTTTGCGTGGCGAATACGCGCGGCATATTGGCGGCGCTGACGCCTGCTAAATCCAATGCGCCACTTTCAAACGCCAGCTGCACGGTGGCAGGTTCAGTCAAAAAATTGATTTCAATTTCGTCGACCATCGGTACACGCCGCCCTTCTAGCTCGGCAAAGCCATAGTCCGCGTGTTTGGCAGGCTGATAGCCTTCGGCGGCCAAATTGAACTTCTCATGCCGAAAATTCGGGTTTCTTATGAGCACGGCCTTGGCACCATCAAACTCCTTCAGCATAAATGGCCCAGAACCCACCGCATTACGTGCGAAATCTGCACCAAAATGCGTTAATGCTTCCGCTGGCACGACCGCGCTGTATGCGTTTGCTAAGGTGCTTGATAGCATCGGCATGGCTTGCGTCAAACGTATCTCTAGCAAATCCGGCGCGATTGCTTTTAGGCCAGACATTTCCGTTTCCATGCGCGCGCCCGCGTCCACCCAGGCCTTGATTCCTTCAATATTGTCGAGCCAAAGCCACGCGCCATCCGAAAAATTTGCCGGTACAAAGTGCCGCTTTAAACTATAGACCACATCCTCGGCAGTAACCTGGCGCCCTTTGCCACCTGGAAAAACTGGGTTATCTTGAAAGTAGGCGTCGGTGCGCAAGCGAATGCGCGCGGTTTTGCCATCGCTACTTACTTCCGGCATTGCTGCGGCTAAATTGGGCGTTAACGCGTAAGGCTCAGTGAACAGTTGATAGCGATACAGGGTGTCATAGACATTGCTGATGATTGCGCCTGCGTATGCCGAGTTCGCTTTAATCGGGTCTAAATTCGTGGGAACCTCGGTGAAGTTCATACGAAACTTCAACACAGGCGTTGGCTTAGCTGCCACAGGTGATGGTTCGGGTGTTGAATCACAAGCGGATAGCATCGTAAGAACTGCAGCGACGATTAAATATTTTAGATTTTGCATGCTGTCAGTTTAGTCCAGCCGCTTTTTTGAAGCGCTATTTTTAGATGAAAGCGTTCACGGCAGCAACGCATGCACGCACATCCAATCCCAGGATTTTTGCACGGTTGCGGTGTTGTAAAAATGCCCAATATTAAAGGGTGTCAATTCAAAATCCCCCTGCTGAGCGGGTGTTTGCTCGATCCAACCCGCATTTAAAAAGCGTAGACGATCTGCCAGCGCGGTGCTGTATGGCACGGTGCTATCGTTGGTGCTGTGCGTCAACAACACCGGCACGCGGGACGTGAACGTCTCAGGTGTGCCGTAGCTGGACGCTGCAGAAAGCAGCCTTGTGGCATGGCCGGTGTAGGCGGCAACGAAGTTGGGGTCGCTCAAGGCAAGTCCATGCATAATTTGCCCGCCTGCAGAGTAGCCCCAGCCATAGACCCGGTTTAGATCGACGTTGTAGTTGGCTTTCATTTCCGCAATAACAGCGCGAATTTTAATTTCGTCCTGTGCGGGAATCCAGCCGCCCTGACTGCCGCTGGATTCCGGCGCGGCAATCAAAAAGCGCGTGTTTACGCCATAAATTTGCGCAAACGCATTGCGGATATTGCCAGCGGCAAACGCCTGCGTGCCTGGGCCACCGGCACCGTGTAGGGCGATGATCAACGGCAAGGCTTCGCCATTGTAGTCAGAGGGTGCCGACAAATAATAACTGACCAAACCCATGGCGCTATTCACAGAGTGCGCGCCGGGCTCAAAGTCGCCACCGCCGCCAAAACTCGGCCGTTCCGGCACGCTTTCCGAATCTTCAAAGCCACTGGTTAGTGTGCGATCACTGTCACAGCGCCATGCGGGCGTGCGAACTTGTGTTAGCGCATTCGCGTAATTCGCGCAAAATAGCATCGCAAGTAGAATTTTTTTCATCGATAAACTCTATGGCATTTACTTGTGCGCACACAACCCTAGCTTGTGCCGCGTGCTATTTAAGTTTCGCGCTTACCCACGCAAAAACACTGGTTAATGCAGGTGCTAATGCAGCTGAATCATCGCCGCCACCTTGCGCCATATCGGGCCGGCCGCCGCCTTTACCGCCAATTTGCGCGGCCACCGCACCCAACATGTCCCCCGCTTTAAGTTTAGCTAGCGCAAGACCATGCACACCTGCAAGCAAACTGGCTTTGCCATCTAGCGTGCCCGCCAGCACCACAGCGCAATCCGGTAGGCGTGATTTAAGGCTATCCAGCATCTCGCGCAGCGTTTTCAGTTCCGCGCCTTCAACCTTGGCAGCGATGACTTTAATGCCGCCAATATCTTTTGCAGTACTTGCCAATTCCGCAGCTTGCGCGGCAGCGGCTTTAGTTTTTAAGCGGTCAAGCTCATGGCGCAACTCTTTTTCGCGCTCAAGCAGCTGTTTGAGCTTGTGCGCTACATCTAATGGTGTCGCGCTGAGCAAACCAGCGGTAATATTGAGCTGATCCTGCTCGGCTTCCAACGCCAAACTCGCGCCTTCACCGGTTACCGCCTCAATGCGGCGCACGCCTGCGGCGACACCGGATTCACTCGCGATTCTGAAAGTGCCGATATCGCCAGTACGTGCCACATGCGTGCCGCCGCATAATTCCGTGGAAAACTCGCCCATCGCTAAAACGCGTACGCGATCGCCATATTTTTCACCGAACAGCGCCATCGCACCGGCTTTGATCGCGTCGTCGTAGTGCATTTCATCGGCGTTAACGGCGTTATTGGCGCGGACTTCGCGGTTGACTAGGCGCTCGACGAGTCGCAGCTCAGCCTTGGTCACTGGTTGGAAATGACTAAAATCAAAGCGCAAGCGTTCCGGGTCGACTAGCGAGCCCTTTTGCGCGACGTGATCGCCGAGCACGAACCGCAGTGCCGCGTGCATTAAGTGCGTAGCCGAGTGATTACCCCGGGTAAAACCGCGCAGACGCGGGTTGACCACCGCCGTTACGTGATCCGCCACTTTTAGCTCGCCTGCTGACAAATTCCCAATGTGTCCAAAAAATGTGCCCGCAAGTTTGATCGTATCGGTCACGATAAAGCGGCATTCTGTGCCGTCAGCGTGGGTGACTTTTAGCTCGCCGGTATCGCCGACTTGACCGCCGCTTTCCGCATAAAACGGCGTGCGGTCTAAAATAACCACGGCTTGGTCGGCGCTGGTTAGTTCGCTCAACTCTTTGCCCTCTTGCAGGATTTTTAAAACCTTTGCGCCGGGTACTTCAAGTGTGCTGTAGCCCAGGAATTCAGTTGCCGCTAAACCAAGCGATTGCTCTGCCGTAATCGCAAACGCCACGCCAAACTTAGAGCCATCGCGCGATTGTTCCCGCTGCTGATCCATGGCTTTTTGAAAGCCAATGTCATCAATGCTTAAACCCTTTTCGCGGCCGATATCAGCGGTTAAATCGGCCGGAAAGCCGAAGGTGTCATAGAGTTTAAACACCTGTGCGCCGGGAATAACGCTGCTGCCATCGAGCTGCGCGATATAACCCTCTAGCACCTTCATGCCGCCATCAAGCGTTTCCGTAAAGCGCTTTTCTTCTGCGGCTAAGGTACGTTCAACCATTGCCTGCTTAAGCTTAAGCTCGGGGTACGCATCACCCATTTGCGTAACTAATTCCGCCACCATCTGATGGAAAAACAGGCCTTTTTGCCCCAGCTGCCAGCCGTGCCGCAGTGCCCGACGAATAATGCGGCGCAATACATAGCCTCGGCCTTCGTTGCTGGGCAATACCCCGTCCACAATCATAAAAGCGCAGGCGCGAATATGGTCCGCAATCACGCGCAAGCTCGGATTTGACAGATCGGAAGTGTGGGTCAGCGTGGCGGCGGCGTGCACCAAGGCTGCAATCGAGTCAATTTCGTAATTCGAATGCACATGCTGCAGCACTGCCACCAAACGTTCTAAACCCATGCCGGTATCCACGCAGGGCTTGGGCAGCGGCTTTTGATCGTAAACGCTGAGCTTGAATTTGCCCAATTCGCGGGTGACTTGCGCAATTTTCCCGGCGGCTTCAAATTTTTGCTTTTGTGTCAGCGCATCGGCTTCAACCTCAAAACGCTCCTCGGAAAGCAAAAAGCGCTCGAACTGCATAAAAACGTTATTCCAAATTTCGATAAAGCGATCGCCATCCTCGTCCGGGCTGCCCGGCGGCCCGCCGGCAATATGCGCGCCGTGATCATAAAAAATCTCTGAGCACGGGCCGCAGGGGCCGACATCCGCCATCTGCCAGAAGTTATCCGAGGCATAGCGCGCGCCTTTATTGTCGCCAATGCGTATCACGCGCTCTGCGGGCAGGCCAATTTCATTCGTCCAAATCGCAAACGCTTCGTCATCTTCTTGATAAATGGTTGCCAGCAGTTTGTCTGCGGGCAATTTGAAAACCACCGTCAACAGCTCCCAAGCGAAATGAATGGCATCGCGCTTGAAATAGTCGCCAAAGCTGAAATTGCCCAACATCTCAAAGAACGTATGGTGCCTAGCCGTATAGCCGACATTTTCCAAGTCATTGTGCTTGCCGCCCGCCCGCACGCAGCGCTGGCTGGAAACCGCGCGCGTGTAATCGCGCTGCTCGGCACCTAGAAAGGTGTCTTTAAACTGCACCATGCCCGAGTTGGTGAACAGCAAGGTCGGATCATTGCCCGGCACCAACGAGCTTGATGCCACATGGCGGTGGCCTTTGGATTTGAAGTAGTCAATAAAGGCGGTGCGAACGTCATTGCTGCTGAGCATGGCAATTGCTATCAAAAAATCGGGTCTCGGAGGATAGCAAATCACGGGTGACTTAGAGTTTTACGGCGGTTTTCAGCTTAAAATGGGCGGGGTTTTTGTGCTGGGGTCAAAAATGAAAGCTATTTTTTATGGGCTAGTCTCTGGGCCATTCTCTGGGCTAGTTTTGTTGTGCACCATGGTTCAAGCACACGCTGCGATTACGCCGGTGTTTAGAAATGGCATGGAAGACGCCTGCAACTACGATGCGGATCAAGATCGCTTGAGTGACTGCGTTGAAACCGGTACCAACGTTTATGTCAATGCGTCGAACACTGGCACCGCTCGGTTCAATCCCGACACCGATTTTGACGGCCTAATCGATGGCGATGAAGTGCTGGGCACAATTGCTGGATTGAATTTGCCTGCGATGGGCACGAACCCGCTGAAACGCGATTTATTGGTGGAATATGATTGGTTCGATGATGCCAACGAGTGCGTCGCGCATTCGCATCAACCTACGCAAGCCATCCGTGACCAAACTGCCGCAGCCTATGCGGCGATGGCAATTGGCAACCCGAACGGCACCAGCGGTATTAACTTGATTCAAGATGCCGGGCAGGGCGGGGTTTTTACCGGCGGCAATCTAATTGCCGATGCAGATGGCATCGTTGATGGCCTGGGTGCCGAATTTCAGGCGTATAAAGCGGCGAACTTTGCCGCAAACCGCGCCAATTACTTTCACTATGCAATGCTGCCGCATCGTTATACCAGCGCCTCAAACGGCAGTTCCGGTTTAGCCTCGGTCAATGGTCGCGACTTAATTGTGTCGCTGTATTGCGCGAACTCAACCGGTAACGTGCGTAACACCATCGTGCATGAAATGGGGCATAACTTAGGGCTGCGCCACGGCGGCAACGTCAACTGCAATTACAAACCGAATTATAATTCAGTGATGAACTATCGGTATCAGTTTCCAGGTGCCAATACCAATTGCGCGGTCGCAGGCAATGGCGCGGTGGCGTATTCCTCAGGCACACGCATCGTCCTCAATGAAAATGCGCTCAATGAAGCCCAAGGCGTATGTGGCGGTGCTGGGCCTAGCGTCGATTGGAATGGCAATAGCGTCGTTGAAGCCAGTGTAGCTTTCGACATTAACTCCGCCGATACCAATCAGGCCAGCGCCTGTGGCGGTACGTTAACGACCATGTCGGACTTCAACGACTACGCCGCGCTGAATTTACGAGCCGTATCTGTGCTCGGTTTAAACGGTGGTGCGGCTTTGCGCCAGGAACCCGAGGAGCTTGCGGTTTGTCAGGACGTGCCGCTGGCGTTTAGATTTGGCCCAGGTGGCGCTGACTAGTTTGTAGGAAGCCTGTTTTTAAGATCCGGCCAAATTTGGTTTAAATTTTGTAATGAGATCCGTTCGCGCCTTTAGCTTGTCGAAGGGCAGAGCCCTACATTTATAACGAAGCGAGATGCATCGCGAAGCTCGCGGCTGCAGGCTTCGACAGGCTCAGCACGAACGACTTGCGGGAAGGAAGCTTTCCTTAAGAACCAGAATAACTTGACCCAGCCGTGCAAGTTTCATGCACCACCACCTTACTCAACAGCGGCAATAACGCTTTGAGCTTTTGATACAGCCACACCGAAATCTGCTCGCTCGTCGGGTTTTCAAGGCCCGGAATATCGTTGAGATAGTTGTGATCAAGCTCATCATAGATCGGCTTGAACACCGCTTTGACCTCAGCAAAATCCATTACCCAATTTTCTGGTCCCTGCATCGGTCCACGCAAATGCAGCTCGACCCGGAACGAATGCCCATGCAGGCGCGAGCATTTATGCGTGGCAGGCAAATTTGGCAGGCGGTGTGCGGCTTCGAAAGTGAAGCACTTGAAGATATCGACGATTGCAGGTGTTACGAAATCTGGCGATAGAATGGGTTTTTGGGCTATAACCGACATGGCTCATTGCATTAGAGATGCGCAAAAAAATCGCAAATTGCGGGACGGACATAGGCACCTAGCGAATTTGCTTTGAGGTGCATACCGACTGGTGCGGCGAAATCGCTTGATGAAGTGGTGGTTATGAGTGGAATCGAACCACCGACCTCAGCATTATGAGTGCCGCGCTCTAACCGTCTGAGCTACATAACCAATCGAGCCGCGAATAATGCCGAAACTTCCGCCATCAAGCAATGTGCGGATGTTCGTCGTGTTCAGTTTTAGTGGGTTTGAAGTTCGCTACTGTGCTTTCGGGAAAAGGGCGGTTTTGTCTTGGGCTTTATCGATCAACATTTACAACTTAGTATTTGAGTGGTCAAGGGAACCGCGCCTATCAATCCGCCACTAACCGCAACACATCTTCGTGCTCGCCGCTCAAAATTTCTGATTTAAGCAAGCGCAAACGCCGGAAATCGCATTGGCTGATTACTTCGTGTACTTCCAATAAAACCCGCGGGTGCATGGAAAAATCAGTCAATCCTAACGCCAACAACAGCCGGGTATAGCGCGCTTCGCCGGCCATTTCGCCGCACAGGGACACTGGTTTTCCCGCCGCTTTGCCGGCGTCGATGGTTTGCGAAATCAGCGTTAAAACCGCTGGGTGCAGTGGGTTGTACCAATCATCCAACCATTCATTGCCGCGATCCACGGCCAGCGTGTATTGCGTCAAGTCGTTGGTGCCAATAGATAGGAAGTCTAGCTCGCGCGCCAAAATTGGCGCGATGATGGCGGCGGCTGGCACTTCGATCATGCCGCCGAGCGGCAAATTTTTGCCGCAGGCTATGCCTTCACTTTCTAATTCGTACTGACATTGCGCGATCAACGCGCGAGTTCGGACTATGTCGTTGACTTGCCCCAGCATCGGCAGCAATAGCTTCACCGGCCCAAAGTGCGCGGCGCGCAAAATCGCGCGCAATTGGGTGCGGAATATTTCCATGAAACTCAAGCTTAAGCGTATGCCGCGCAGCCCCAGCGCCGGATTGGCCTCATTTGGGTTTTGCCCGAGTGGCAATTTTTTATCGGCACCAATATCTAGCGTGCGGATCGTCAGCGGTAGGCCTTCCATCGCCAACACCGCTTTTTGATAGTCCGCAAACTGCTCGTCTTCGCTGGGCTCTTTGCCGTGCTCTAAAAAGATAAATTCGGTGCGATATAAGCCTACCCCGACCGCGCCGTTCTCACGCGCAAGGCGTAGGTCAGCTTCGTGTTCGGCATTCGCCCATAAGCGAATCGTGCAAAAGTCTTTAGTCTGACAGTTCAAACCACGTAAACGGACAAGCGCGTGCTGACGGCGGCGCAGCTCGGCTTGCTTTTCGGTGTAGCGCTCAATGCGTTCGGCATCGGGCGCAATCAGCACAATGCCGCGTTCGCCGTCTAATATCAGCATCGCGCCTTCATTAATCATCTGGCGCGCGCCTTTGATACCGGCGACGTAGGGCAGGCCCAAACTGCGGGCAATGATCGAGGCGTGTGATAACGGCCCGCCAGTTTCGCTGACGAAACCTAACGCGCCAAGTTCCGCCATGTGGCTCAGTTCGAACGGTTCCAGCTCATCGGCGACGATCACGCGCCCAATTAAAGAATCTGCCTTCGCAGCATCATTTAGCAGCACGTCGCGTTTTGTCAGTGCCGCCATAATGCGGCCCACCACTTGATTGACGTCGTCAACGCGCGACTTTAAGTACTCGTCTTCCATCGCCGCAAAGGCATCGAGCAGCTGCTCGCGCGTCATTTTTAACGCCCATTCGGCGTTCACCGAGCGGCTTCGAATGAACTCCAGCGGCCCTTCTGACAGCGCCGCATCTTCCATCATCAACAAATGCGCGTCTAAAAATTCGGTCACTTCGTGCGCAAGCGGGCCTTGAATATTATCGGCCATATCTTTGAGCGTCATGCGCGCGTCGAACACAGCTCTGCGATACCGATCAATTTCAGCCGGTAGCTCGTCCGCCGGTAAATTGAATTCCGGCACTTCAAAATCATTGCCTTCCAGCAAGCGTGCGGTGCCCAAGGCGATACCGCGCGATGCTGCTGCGCCAGTTAGAAATAATGCGGTCAACTTGCCCGTCCTGTGCAGCCGCACGCAGGCATTTCGCGCGCGCGACAAGTCAGTGCTAGGGAAGTCGATTGAGGCACGTGCTATTCGCCCTCGTCGAACTTGCGATCAAATAATTCAGCGGCGGCAGCAACGGCTTCGGCTTCATCGGGCCCTTCCGCCCGTAAAATCACGGTGGTGCCTTTGCCAGCGGCAAGCATCATCACCCCCAAAATACTTTTGCCATTGATCGCTTTGCCCCGGCAATGCAAAAACACGGGTGAAGAAAAGCGCGCGCACAGCTGCACCAATTTTGCCGCCGCGCGTGCGTGCAGGCCAAGCTTATTGCTGATGATGATTTCTTTTTCGACCATTCATGCCTCACTGATGACGCCGTTGCGCCCACCTTCACGGGCCGCCTCGGTCAGTTTTTCTAACCCACAATCGTTACAGTATGTCAGCGCCCGCAGCAGCATGGGTAAATTTAATCCAGATACGCGCGCCAGCTTGCGGCCGTGTTCTAAATCAGCCACAACATTGGCGGGTGTGGCGCCAAAAATATCGGTTAGCACCAGCACGCCTTCGCCCTGATCTAATTCACGTAACAGCACATTGGCGCGGTGGCGCAAATCTTGTGGGTCACAGGCCCAACCCACTTCCAATACATCAACGGGCGCTGTTAACACGCGTAATACCGTGCGCGCCGCCGCCAAAAGGGACGTGCCCACGCCATCATGCGTTACCAGCAAAATACCGACGCTCATTAGCCTAACTCCCGATGAAAGCTCATCACAGATTCCCGTGTGCTGGCAAAGTGTAGCGCGAGTGACTCGACTAAATAGACACTGCGATGGCGCCCACCAGTGCAGCCTATCGCAACCGTGACATAGCTGCGCTCGCTGGAATCTGGCGGTGGTAGCCAGCGCTCCAAAAATGCTTTTAAATCTGACAAATACGCCTGCACATCGACTTGCACGCTCAGCCAATCGCGCACTAGGCTATCGCGGCCAGAAAGCGGCCGTAAACGCGCATCCCAATGCGGGTTGGGCAGGCTTCTGGCGTCGAAAACAAAGTCGGCGTCAGGTGGCAAACCTTTTTTATAGGCAAATGATTCAAACAAAACCGAAAGCCCGGCGGCGCCTAAACCTAAGTCGGTAATAATGCGTCGCCGCAGTTGATGCACGTTCAAATCAGTCGTATCAATCACTAAATCCGCCAGCGATGCAATCGGATGCATCAACGCACGTTCGCGTGCGATCGCTTCTTTTAGGCTCAGGCCATCGCGGCTCAGCGGATGGCGTCGGCGGGTTTCGCTGTAGCGTTTGAGCAAAATGTCATCGCTGGAATCCAAAAATACCAGCGTTACCTCTGAACCTGCCGCCGCTAAATCCGACAATACCGCCGGAATTTGTTGTAAATCGCTTGGCCGATTGCGTGCATCAATGCCGATCGCAACCCGCTGTCCAGAATCATTTGCACCTAAAGTGTCCGAGGTTTGCGCCGCAAATTCGCGCACTAAACCTGCGGGTAGGTTATCAACGCAATAAAAGCCTTGGTCTTCCAAGGTATTAAGCGCAACAGTTTTTCCAGACCCAGAAATGCCGCTTACGATTAGGAATCGCTGCTTGCGATTGGGTTCTACGGACGCTTTGATTGAGGGCTCTGACATAGTTACGATTTACCTGTTCAGCCGTGCGAATGCAATCGGGTGCGAGTCAAAGTGATGTTTATTTAAGCGCCAAAGGCGCGAACCATCACAGCCTGGGGCATCGCCCCAGGAAATTTGCAATAAATTTGACTAGGGCTGAAGGCCCGTTCCATCAAACGGCATGGTAAACCGTCGATAGGTCGGGCTTTCAGCCCTAAAATAGGGGCGGTTTCCAACCCTGGGGCGTTGTCCCAGGCTTTGATAGTTTGCGCCTTGGGCGCTTTAAACTACGCTTCTATTGCTTATTCAATGTCCAGTTGTATTCAGTGTATTCAAGCTCAATTTCGCCCGCTTTAAGCTTGGTCAACTGCGCCGGCGTAAGTCCAAGGTTGCTGGCGTAGTTCGCAACAAACTCAGCCACGCTTTTGGCGCCCAAGAAACCGCGCTCAAAATCCCCGCCATACCATTTAAAAATCATCGAAAGTTCAAGCGTTCCTGATTCTGTGTTGTAGCGGTTTCGACTGCGATCACGCAAAAAGCGCTGCGTTTGATCCAATAGCTGGGCGTCTAAACGCGCTGCGACAAAGGCTTCGGGCCGCAATGCGGGGCAACCGATGCTGTCGCAATTTACAGCAAAATGAATGCGCGGATCGTCATATTCTTTGGAACCGCGCAGCATGACTTGCTCGATATCATCCAAAGAGCGGGTTTGCCCGAGCAGCGGCACAAATGCCTTTTTCCACGGTGAGCTAAAAAACGACCCTAAGTCTTTGATTGAGCTGAGATCTGGGTATTTGGTCAAGATCAGCTGCAGCGTGAAGGCGTTATAGGCATTAATCAAAAATGCGCGGCGTTCTAGTTTGCTGAATTGCTGAAACTGCGCCTGCGTCACTTTACTTAAGCTAGCGGTATAGCGATCCAGCGCCGCGCGGCCTGCCTTTAAACCCGCGTAGTCCACGCTGGTCGCGGTTCCAGACGCATTCCAGCGCACATGATTTGTTAATACATCGGTAAAGCTTTGGTGGCTTTGATCGAAACTGTCGGCGTGCGCAAAACTGGTTAGGTTTAAAAAGAAGCTGAGGCTCAGCATTGCAAGCCAATGTATTCGGGCGGTGGTAAACATGTCTTTAGAACTCTTGAGGTTTATTTTTGATCTTGATCTTGATCTTGATCTTGATCTTGATCTTGATCTTGATCTTGA
>JBBQBR010000004.1:0-19866 GCA_038317875.1 Lysobacterales bacterium | reverse complement strand
GGGCGTAGCATGAATAGTGAGGCGATTGTTTGTCTGGAGTCCGTGCTTTTGCCAGGAAAGATGCTGCCCGCAGATAGATTAGCCCGTGCACAAGCGCTTCGTGCTTCGTTGCCGCAAGGCCTGCTGCACGCCAATGACATTGACGTACTTAAGCGCGAAGGCCGCCTGTGATCGTCGTTGATACCATTTTGGCGTATTTGCTGATGCCGTATGAATTTAGTCCGCAAGCGGATGCGCTTTTTAAGCGCGACCCGGAATGGCTGGCACCAATTTTGTGGCGTAGCGAGTTCCGAAACCTGCTTGCTGGTTACTTGAGGCGAAAGACGTTCACTTTCGACGAAATTTTAAAGATTTAAGCGGAGGCCGAAGCACTTCTGGCTGGAAACGCGCGCGAGGTGGACTCAAGACGCGTGTTGGAGCTAGTTCGGGACAGCAACTGTTCTGCCTATGACTGCGAGTTCATCGCCTTGGCGGCTGAACTTGGCACCAAGGTGGTCACGATGGATGGAAAGATGTTGAAGGAATTCCCGCAGTTTGCGATGGCGTTACCCTCCGCCTAAGGTTTGCGCCAAGTGTTTCGATGACAGTTAACAACGAGCCTGATCGTTTTTTCAGCGTAAAACGTCAACGGTGCGGAGTCGCGTCGACGAAGTTTCATTTTTCGCCTTTCCAAAAACTAGCCCAATACCACGCTACCGAATCGGAAAAACCTGCGCCCTAATAAATTCGCCGCGTGCGACTTCGATTTCGGCAAAACCGCTTGCTATCGAAACTCGAAGCCGAAGGCCTATTTTGCCACGGCCAAGCACGGTCGCGATCATAACCGGACGTGCGCGACGCTCGATGCGGATTTTGCGGCCGACCAAATTGGCGATTTGATCGAAATCGGTGACGAATACCGCGTCTTCTTCGGGTACGGCGACGACTTTAGACGATAAAAGCGGATCCACTTTGACTTGCACAACCATGGTGTCACTGGCGGAATCATCATCTGGCGTAGCCGCACTTGCATCGGCATTGATTGCTGCGCTCTGAGCATAGGCTCCAGGTTCGGGCATGGTCAAAGGATCTACAGCAACGCCCTCACGCTTCAAAACTTCAAAAGTAGTGAGTAAGTCCTCATCTTCTGAGAATGGCCGTTCACGCTGTGCCTGGAAGCTAAAACGTAGGCGTTGCTTATCACGTTGCATTTCGCTTTGCATTGCACGCAGTTGCTCGCCCCAGGGAAGGTCATCGTAGTTTGCTTCCATTAGGTCCTTGGTGAATTCCCCCGTTAGCGCTAGCGTGCCGCCGTTTGCGGCGTAGTCGATATACATTGCGCGTACTTCGGGGCCGACGGTAACGCCTATTGCAGCCATATTGCGTTCAATACTGGCGATGTGCGTGGCTAAGAACGTAGGGATTGTGACGCCAGTTTCGCGCGCACAAAATTCGTTGCGGGCTTTGATAAAGCCTTCGTCTTTAAATTGCCAGCTGTGTTTCTTCCAGACGATATCGCCAGGCAAGCCGAAGTTTTTGAAGATCTCTTTGCCTGGGCGCGTTCCGCTGCCGGTACGGGTAAATGTGGTCGTGCCGAGTCCAGGTGTAGCTTGTGTTTCGGTTGTGGTGACGTTACTACCTTCGATAACAATTTCATAGGTGATCGACGTTTCGCCGGGCGTTAGGCCTAAATCTTCAAGTTGACTATCGTTGATTTGCGCAAATTTGCCGCAGCCCTCCAATTCCGCGAACGCGCCCGAACGTGGACCTATTGGCAGCTCTTGCGAGGCGAGCGAATAGCCGTCAGGATTTATAATGTTGGTGTA
The DNA here is from genome assembly GCA_038317875.1 of Lysobacterales bacterium. GTDB lineage: Bacteria > Pseudomonadota > Gammaproteobacteria > Xanthomonadales > SZUA-5 > JANNYA01. The sequence goes on along the minus strand of JBBQBR010000004.1, from coordinate 18,061 downwards.
GCTGATTTTTGCGTGATTCAGTCCTGGCGTTAACATGGAACGCGTGTAGGTTGACGCCAGTACCCAAAGTGTTGGTGCCTCTAGCCTGACTTCGCCGATTCGAATCGGTGCGCCGCCGGTGGCTATTTCGACATTCTTTGCGCTAAAGCCATCAAGGCCGGGCTTTGGCATTTCTGTGGTGCGATAGATCTGCCCAAAGCCTAGCAATTGCACCATGGCCCAGTCGACGGCGCTATTCGCTTGGAAAAAGGGCAGGGCAAGCACAGCGCTGCCGACTAAGACGCCGCCAAAAATTCGTCCAGCGCTGGACTTTGGCTTAACCGCTTTGGGCACAATTACTTTTGCCTTAGCCATGAATGACCTCTACTGGAAATGGAATCGATTTTCTAGGTATTTGCGCCGGTTGCGCCGAAGACACAGTTGCAGGTTCGGGTGCAATTTCTGACGCGCTAACGCCCGCGCCTAGTAGCCAATCGGTAGTGCTAGGTCGCGCTGCCTGATCACTGTTCACATTGCCTAGGCTCGCGAAATCAAACAATTCCCGATCTGCAAGCTGGGAAGGTCGAACGTTTTGCAGGCTGCGAAAAATATTTTCGACGCGGCCGGGCGTTTTTTTATCCCAGGCAGTCAGCATTTCCTTGATCGCCTGACGCTGCAGCGTTTCCTGGCTGCCACACAAGTTGCAGGGAATAATCGGGTATTCGCGAATTGCGGCGTAATCTTCGATATCGCTTTCAGAAACATAGGCAAGCGGGCGGATGACGGTGTTGCGGCCGTCGTCGCTGCGTAGTTTGGGCGGCATAGCCGAGATTTTGCTGCCGTAGAACATATTTAGGAACAAAGTTTGCACGATGTCATCGCGGTGATGGCCCAAGGCAATTTTGGTTACGCCGTTGGCAGCGGCAAACGTGTAAAGCGAGCCCCGGCGCAGGCGCGAGCACAGGCCGCACATGGTTTTGCCTTCGGGAATCACGCGCTTGACAACGCTGTAAGTGTCTTGCTCAAGAATATGGAAATTCACGCCAAGGCTGCGTAAGTACTCAGGCAACACGTGCTCCGGGAAGCCGGGATGCTTTTGATCCAAATTAACCGCAATAATTTCAAAGTGCACGGGCGCTTTCTTTTGCAGCTGTAGCAACATATCCAGCAAGGTGTAGGAATCTTTGCCGCCGCTCAAGCACACCATGATTTTATCGTTGGCTTCGATCATGTTGTAGTCGGCAATCGCTTGGCCGGTAAGCCGCCGTATGCGCTTGCCGAGTTTGTTATTTTCCAGCGCAATCTTGTCCGCTAGGCCAATCTTGGCGGTGTGCTGGCCTGCGTTGGGCGATTGAGCTGAGTTTTCGGGTTCAGAACTTGATATTGGCCGGTTGAGCATTGCTTGCAAACTATTAAGAGTAGATTTCGCCGGAGTCTAGCACCCGCAAGCTTTTTGCCGGCTAAAGTGCACTCATAAATCGCGCCACGGCCGGGCCAAAATTTTCCATATCCACTAAAAATGCGTCATGGCCCTGAATGCTGGGCAGCGCCGAGAAGCTTACTTGCGTGCCCGCACGCGCCAATTGCTGCGCTAACTCGGCTTGTTGACTCAGCGGGAATAAAATATCGGTGGCCACACCCAATATCAAGGCGCGCTTGAAAAAGCGCTGCTCGCCGCCGCTATGATGCGCAGAAAAGTCGAACCAATCCATCGCGCGGGACAAATAGACATAGCTGCACGGATCGAAACTGCCCGCCCAGCGGTCCGCATGGCCTTGTAAATAGCGCTCAACTTCAAATTCAGTGGCAAAAGGCGCCCCGCTGGGCGCTTGAATACGCTGACGGCCAAAGCGCGCGCGCCATTCTTCCGCGCTGCGATAGCTAATGACGCCCAACTTGCGTGCCAAACCCATGCCTGAGTTGACATCCACGCTGCGCGAATAGTTGCCGTTTTGGAAATTACGGTCATTCATCACCAGCTGGCGTTGCAGGCTACGAATGGCAATTGCGAAAGCTTCTGCGCGCGCAGCGGTGCACATCAAAACTGCATGTTCAGCGTGCCCTGGAAAAAGAGCCGCGTGCGCCAAAGTGCTCATGCCGCCCATTGAGCAACCGACAGCCACTTTCACGCCCTCAATGCCTAAATGCTGCAACAGCTTGTGGGTCGCGCTGGCAATGTCTTCAACCGATAGCTCGGGGAAGTCCATGCGATAAACTTTGCCGGTCAATGGATTGATCGACGCTGGCCCCGTGCTGCCCCGGCAGCTGCCCAGCGAGTTACCGCAAATGACAAACCAGCGCTGGGTGTCAATCGGTTTACCCGGCCCGACCATGTCTTCCCACCAGCCTGGGCTTAAGTCGTCTGGATGCTGCGCCGCATGCGCGCTGGGGCTCATTCCCGAGTAGATCAAGACGACGTTGTCTTTAGCCGCACTCAATTTACCCCAAGTTTCATAAGCCAAGCGCACGCCACTGAGCACGCCGCCCCTGCGCAGCAAAAATGGTTCGGGTAAATCAAAGAATAGACGGGCGTCAGACAGCTCAGGCATTCGGTTTCGGCACTTATTTTGACGCGGGTGGGCGCGGATGTTCCAGGTTTTGCCTCGATATGACAAATACGATTTTCGATATCGCCGATTTGCCATCCGAGATCACTACAAGTTCGTCATCCCCGAGCGTTTTTATCGGGGGATACAGCCCCTTTTCGCGTTAACGCCGCTGGATTCCCGCCAAAAGCCTGCGGGAATGACAAATTGAGCCGTGACCACTGGCCTATAGCTTCATCGTGTTTAGGTGTTATAGTTAACTACAACACCTGGAATCAACGAGGAAATGAGATGAACATCATCAAGGCTAGTCAGGTAACAAACCAACTTAACGCCGTACGCAAAATTCCAAAAGGATTTTCGTCGATGCACAGTTTAGTTGTGGTTGCGTCAATTGCGTTGTTTCTGTTGGTTGCTCTACTCAGCGTATCGGAACCCACCGCCTCAGAAGCGCGGTTTGACGCGAAGCTTAAAAACGCAGCGGCAGCGGTGGATTCCGGTTTTAGCGACGTACAGAAGTTTTTCCCCGCTTCGTTTCGCTAGGAGCATGTCCATGCTTGCACAATTTCAGGACACGCCCTGGAACGATTCGCAACCGATTTATCGGCAGCTCAAAGCGAAGCTGTTGGAGATGATTTTAGATGGCCACGTGGCCGAAGGAGAGGCAATGCCGTCCGTTCGACAGATTTCCCTGGATATGAAAATTAACCCGATTACCGTCATTAAAGCTGTGCAGGAATTGGAAAGTGAGGGCGCGGTGGAAAAGCGCCGTGGTTTAGGCATGTTTGTACGCGAGGGTGCGCGCGAAAACCTGCGCGCTCAAGCACGCGAAGATTTTTTGACGCGTGAATGGCCACCGATTGCCGCGCGTTTATCGCGTCTTGAGATTCATTTGAGCGATCTTTTTCAAACGCCGGCGGCAAAAGCGCAAGGGTTAAACTCATGAGAGATCCAAATGAAATGGCACCACCCAGCGACGTCCAACGGCCAATGATCAGCGCGCGCGACCTGCGCAAGTCTTACAAAGGTAAAGCGGCACTCGATGGCGCTAGTTTTAGTATTAGTGCCGGCCGTATTGTCGGTTTGATCGGGCCGAACGGTGCCGGTAAAACCACCGCGATCAAGGCATTGTTGGGTTTGACCCGCGTGGAAGGCGAGCTGCGCGTCATGGGCTTAGACCCGTTTGTGCAACGCGAAAAGCTGATGGAAGAAGTGTGTTTTATCGCTGATGTCGCCATTTTGCCGCGCTGGGCGCGTGCGAAAGACTTGATTGACTACGCGGACGGCGTGCACAAAAAATTTGATCGAAAAAAGTGTGAAGCGTTTTTAGCCGGCACCGACGTCAAGCTGACTGCGCGCGTGGGTGAGCTTTCCAAAGGCATGATCGTGCAGCTGCATTTGGCCCTGATCATGGCGATTGACGCGAAACTTTTGGTGTTAGACGAGCCGACATTGGGGCTGGATATTTTGTATCGGAAGCGCTTTTATGAGCAGCTTTTAGGCGACTACTTCGATGAAAGCCGTACGATTTTGATTACCACGCACCAAGTCGAAGAGATTGAGCCCATTTTGACGGACGTGTTGTTTATCAATCACGGCAAGATCGTGCTGAATGCGCCGATGGAAGAATTAGCGGATCGCTATGTGCAGCTCAACGTCGAGTCCGCCCAGATTGAAGCCGCGCGTGCGTTAGGCCCGGTTTCAGAGCGCAAACTTTTGGGCAAATCTCAGATGCTATTTGATGGCGTGGACCGCGAGCGGCTAAAAGCGCTCGGCGAACTATCGCCGCCAAGTTTGAGCGAGCTATTTGTCGCAACGATGAGCCATTAATTGCACGCAACACTAAAAATTTGGAGCTAGATATGTCGATGATGAAAAGATACTCGGCGCTTATTAAGCGCGAACTGGTGGAACACCGCCGTAGCGTGCTTTATGCAGCACCGATCATGGCAATTGTGTTGTTTGTGCTGATGTTGGCGGGCGGTATCTGGAATGGAATCTTCCAGGTCAATTCACAAAATTTCAGTGCACAAGCACTGGTGGCAATCATTCAAAAGGGTGGCGCGCCGGCGTTGTCGCTATTTCACCAGGGTTGGATGTTTGGCATGTACGCGTTGTTCCACGGTGTCGCTGGCATTGTGATGTTTTCCTATTCACTAAGCTGCTTATTTGATGAGCGCAAAGATCGCTCAACGCTGTTTTGGCGCTCCCTACCGGTGCGCGATTGGGAAACTGTAGCCGCAAAGTCGTTCACACTGCTTGTTGTCATTCCACTTGTCTATATGCTCACACTGATGCTGTTGCAGGTGCTGCTGATCGCTCTACTGACCGTGTTGTGCTGGTTTCAACGCTTGGACGCCTCAGATCTGATTTTTAGCGTGATGCCTTTTGGCAGAATACAGCTGTGGCAGCTTGCCAGCCAGTTATTGACATCTCTATGGGTAATGCCCGTGTTCGCATGGTGCTTATTTTGCTCCAGCTATGCGAAACAGCGGCCGTTCCTATTTGCAACCTTGGTGCCTGGCGCATTGGTTGCGATGTTAGCGGTGCTCAATTTAAAAAATCTGATCGGCACATTTAATGGCACCGGTCCTGCAGGTCTAGTCAGCCAACAAGTATTTCATCGGGCGCTTTCGGTGGTACGGCCTGATCTTGGCGTCAACTTAAACCTAAAAGACGGCGTACAGGGCGGTCTAGAATTTGGCCCGCTATTTAATCAGCTGATGAGTATGCCGATGCTGATTGGGCTGATCGTAGGCTTTGGTTTGTTAGGTGCAACCGCTTACGTCAGACGCTATCGGGAGGATGCGGCCGCGTAGTTTTAGGCTGATACTCGATAAGCTGCACCCCAAATCGTCATTCCCGCGCGTCTTTGGCGGGAATTTCGTTTTTGCTGTCATTTAGTCGATTAACTACAGGTCAGCTCATGCGGCCAACACCTCGCGTACCACATCGGGGCGTGCCGCTGCGATGGCAATCAACGAACGCGCCGTGCCATTAGGCTTTTTGATGCCCTGTTCCCACCCCTGCAAGGTGCGCATTGAAACCCCCATCAATGCCGCAAACTCACTCTGCGTCATGCCCAACTTTTCACGAGCACCTGTGGCGGGCGAATACACGACGCGGGTTTTACCGGCTTTGTATTGCTTCAAACTTTCGATGAGGTCTAAGCCAATTTGTTCGCCAGTAATCGTTTCACGCTTCATCTAAATGCTCCTTAAGCTTCTTCAAAAGATGGGCGGGAATATTGCCCACTTGGGTTTTGGCGTAAATGGTAAGCAACACTATCTCACCATCGGCCAAATAATTCACATAGATCACGCGCGTGCCGCCCCGCTTACCTTTGCCGTGCAGCGTCCAACGCAACTTGCGACACCCGCCACTGCCAGGAATTACGACACCCGAGCTAGGGTTTTCTGCAATATGAGCCGCAAGCGTGCCAACCTCGTCATCATTCAGCAGTTCCGCGACGGCGGCGCGGAAAAAGTCCGTTTCAATGATGGTGTACATCACGAGACAATACGCCGCTGGCGTATTGATTGCAATGCAATTTGCACCGCGCTGACACTCGGGATGAAGGATTTTCCATATCCACCGCCACAACTTTGTTTGGCCCCAAAATTTTGCGAATTTGTGGCATTCGGCAGGCGTGTTCGTTTTGCACCGCGCATGAAAATTTGATTCATGCAAACTTGCTTTACACCGCCCCGCAGATTTTGGGCGACAAATTTCCAGCTTTCCAGCAAAACCCACGGGCACATTATGAATACCCTTATTAAATCTATTTTTTTCAAATCGACTGGTTTTATTGCCGTCGCTATTTCGATGCAGGTTTTTATTCCAGCTGCGCGCGCCGAAAGCACGATTGATATTCAGATATTAAATGCGATTGTTAAAGACCAAGTCGTTGCTGGCGCCAATATTACCTTGCAAAAAAATGGCGAGCAGTCAGTTTCCGCTATAACCAATAGCCAAGGCCAAGCAAGTTTCCCGGTAAAATTTATTGACGATCAGACGACTCTGCTCATCGTTAAAAAATCTGGCTATTCAAATTTGGTGGTGAAATGCCCATGTGCTGGCACAACTTATGCGATTAGCCCGGTAATGACCAATTTAGACGGTTTGCGTATCGTCTTAAATTGGGGCGTTAACCCGCTGGATTTGGATTCGCATTTGGTGTTTCCTAATAATCACGTTTATTTCAGTAAAAATAATGGCGATCAAGCGAACTTGGACGTCGATGACATCACCAGTTACGGCCCGGAAACGATAACAATTACGCAAAAGAAGGAAGGGCAGCGCTATATCTATGCGGTGCATAATTATTCCGAAAAGAGCAATTTGAATTCGTCTTCTTTATCGAAAAGCGCCGCTAAGGTATTTGTTTACGTAGGCCAGACATTGATACGAACCTACTATGTGCCAAATAATCAAATTGGCAATATGTGGGCGGTGTTTGCGGTAACCGCCGAGGGTGATTTTCAAGATTTCAACGTGTTAAAAAACGTCAAAAGTGAAGACCGCCTAGAATTAGCCGAATTTTCAGGCGTAATTGAGAAAACCACGCCGCAAGCCGCGACTTATAGTTCAGCCAGTCAGGCCGATGCCAAGACGTCCAATAGACTTGGCGAAACCGCCTACCACGCGGGCAAATATGATGAATCAATTCGCCTTTATCAAGCGGCAATCGACTCAGATGGCAACTATGGTCAGGCGTACAGCAATCTAGGCTTGGTTTTCCAAAAAGCAGGGCGTGTATCGGAAGCGCTGTGGGCAAATCGCAAAGCGATTGCCTTGGCAAACGGTGCCGGTGCCGCAATCGTTCGCGCCAGTTCGCACTATAACAACGGCAAAATCTACGAGGCCGCGTCCCAATGGCAAGATGCTTTGCGGGAATTCCGCGCCGCAAAAAGTGAAAATGCAAACGCGGTTTACGACAAGTCAATTTTGCGTATGCAGCAAAAAGGGGCGCGTTAGTGGCGATGCCGAAGTTAATTTGGCTGGCGGTAATTTCGGCTAGCCTGTACACGCAAACGTTGAGCGCCAACGGCCCTGCGGTCGTTGCCAAAGCGGAGCAAAAGCTTTGGCCCGAACCGATCAACACCCCGGCCGGGTTCGACAAAGCCTCGCGCGCATCGCTATTGATTTATGTGGCGATGCTCAAGGAAGTGCAGGGCTTAAGCGATGCGCAAATGCTCGAGTTGTTCAAAATAAAAAGCATAAACCGTAACTCCGTTGAGAAATGGCTAGCAAAAGAACAAGCGCTTTCGCTCAGTAATTTTCAAAAAGCCTCAACGCAGTGCCTTTACGATGATCGCCCCGATGATGATTGGACCTGCGTACAAAGCGCAACTATGGAGCAACTGCTTGGCAGCAAGGAATATGCGAAGCCGCCAAAAGCACTGTTGGCGTGGAGCGAAAATTTGCCGGGTTTTACCCGCAGCTATTTATACGAACAGCTGCGGTTGGCGGCGCTTTTTCCAAAGGTTAGCAGTGAAATTGATCGCTTTAACGACGCCGAATGGAACGGCGACGCGCTTGCAGATCGGCAGTTTTATCTGAGCTTTGATGACGGCCCAACGCGCGCCAACGGCAATACCGATCGCACGCTAAAAATGTTGACCACGTACAAAAAGAGCGCCGTTTTTTTTCTATTGGGCGAAAACTTAGACGCGCAGCTAAAAGCGACAAATAGCGAAAGCTTGGCAGCGTTGTATGCAAATCAGTGCGTGGCATCGCATGGCTGGCAGCACGTTTCGCACGCGAATGGCGAGCAATGGCAAAGCTCAATCACACGCACGCACAGCCTGCTCAACAGCGTTTTTACAGGTTCAGCGAGCCAAATTTTGCCGCTATTTCGCCCACCCTATGGGCAACGCAAAGCCGATAGCGGCGCTTTTTTCAAGGCGCAGTCCTTGCAAGTGGCGCTATGGAACCTTGATTCGCAAGATTGGAACGCGCAAGTCAGCGCGAATGATGTCCTCAACCGCATGTTGACGCTGATGCTGATCAAGCGCCACGGCGTGCTGCTGTTTCACGACATCCACCCGAAAGCGAATGTTGCGCTGCCCAGCCTATTTGAAGCGTTAGGCAGCAGCGTGAAATGGGGCGCGTGCGGTGATTTGGAACAGCAGGAACAACGCTAAATCGCGCTACTTCTTAGGTGCAACCCGTAACGGCGCGCTATCCGCAAGACTGCGGGTTGTTTGATCAGATGTAAGCTGGGATGCAGCGGCTCGCCCTTTGGATGCATCATCTCGAACGGGACTTTGAATCGCGCCAGAGTCTGGCCTACTTGGCGCTGTTTGATCCTGTGCAGGCTTGAGATATTCGCGCAGCTCAGGCAAAACTGGAATGCTGCCATCAGGCGTTAACGAGCTACGATTTTCCTGAGCGCGCAGTTGTTCGTCGCGGATCATGTTGTATTTGCCAAACGTGATGGTGTCTTCTGCCATGCCATCACGCACGATTGTGGGCTTTATAAAGACCAGCAAATTATTCCGCTCAATTGAATTCGCACGTGTTTTAAATAAATTACCCAAGAGCGGAATTCGGCCCAGTCCAGGTACGCGTGATTCGCTTTGTTTTAACTTGTCAGATGTCAAACCGCCGAGTACCAACATACCACCGTCGCGAATAATGGCCTGTGTGGAAAGTTTACGTGAGTTGGTGACCAAATCAACCGCGCCAACGCTAACCGCTAAATCAGACACTTCAAGCTCAATATCCATTCGCACCGAATCACCCTCGTTGATATGCGGCGTGACTACGAGCTTGAGGCCAACTTCCTTGCGTTCGATCGTTTGGAATGGGTTTGCTGCGCCGCCTGCACCTGGCGCGCCCGCGTTTGTTTGATAGTTTCCGGTGAGGAAGGGGACTTCTTGACCCACACTTAGCGTTGCCTTTTGGTGATCAAGCGCCATAGTTGAAGGTTGGGAAAGGACATTGGCGTTATCGTCGCTGGCGAGCGCCGTGGCAAGCGCACCCAGTTGCACGATGGGTGTATCGCTGCCGGGCAGAGTAATAGAGCTTACGTAGCCGATGTTTAAGCCGCTTGAGCCTGCTAGTTGACTCAGGCCACCCGCAACACCATTGACACCGGCCAATCCGCCTTGGATACCCAAAATTCCGGGTGCATTCTGACCGCCGGGAAAATTGGTACCGCCTACTGCGCCGGTCCTGTAGTCGCCGCCTTGCCACTGGATTCCCAGGCGTTTCGCGTTTGCTTCGTTAACCTCAACAATAATCGCCTCAATCAACACCTGCGCCCGACGAATATCTAACTTACGCACCAAGCCTTTGAGCTCACGCAACACCGCAGGCGGGGCGGTTACGATCAAGGAATTAGTTTCTTTATGCGCCTGGATAACGGTGGACGAACCGAGTGAAGATTGTGGCGCGCCGCCAATTACACCCGCAGGCGCATTACTAGCACCCGCTAACGGTGCGCCTGTGCCTGTGCGTGAGCCGCGCAGCACGCCTTCTAAGATGCCTACCAATTGCTCGGCATCGGCGTAGCGCAGATAGATTACTTCCATCGTGTCGCTACCGGCCAATGGCGTATCCAAAGTGGCGATCAATGCACGTAATTTGAGCCGCCGGGAACGATCCCCGCTGAGCAGTATTGAGTTGGTTCGCTCGTCTGCCACTACTTTTTGGGTGGGATCAGCGCCGCCGGATAGCCCGTTAATCGTGCGCACGACTTCCGCCGAGTTGGCGTTGCTCAACGGCACGACTTCAATGTCTGCCTGCGATGCTTGGTCGATGCGGCGAATAATTTCGATCATACGCGCGACGTTACTGGCGCGATCAGCGACGACTAAGCTGGACGAGGCGTTGTGTGAAATCAATTGTGCGCTCGGGGACTTGAGTGGGTTTAAAATCTGCACCATCTCGGTTGGTGTTACGTGTTTCAGTTCAATAATGCGGGTGACCATTTCATCGCCACCGGCGGCACCCAAACCGACCGCGCCATCGGCGGCGGCTTTTTGATCCGGTACGATGCGCACCGCGCTGCCCGCGTCAATAGCGCTAAAGCCATGCACGCGCAGCACCGATAAAAACATTTGGTAAAGCTCGTTTTTACTGAGTGGCTGGCTGCTGACTACGTTGACTTTCCCCTGTACCGATGGGTCTACGATAAAGGTTTTGCCGGTAATTTCGCTGACGGTGGCAATTAGGACATTGATGTCCACGTCTTTCAAATTGAGCGTATGCGGTGCACCGTCCGAAGCATCGCTCCAGGCGTTTGGCGCAAACGTGCTGCCAACGCTTAATAGGGCGGAGGCTAACAAGATTTGAGAGTAGCGCTTTGCAGAAACCATAGAAAAACGGCTTTGTTAGTTGGTTATCTAAAGCGTACCGCAGGTAGCGTAATTTCGCGACCCTCTCGACGCACAATTATCAACGCTTCGTTGGCGCTCGCTAAGCTATTTGCGATTTCCTGACCCTTGGTGATGCTGTCGATGCGGGTGCCATTGACCGACACAATCACGTCATCCGGGCGGATGCCTGCGCGCTGCAGCAGCGGCTCGTTCGCACCTGCCGCCAATTTGACGCCTTGCAGGCCGCCATTGGCATCAAAAACCGGGCTGAGCATGCCCATCATTGCTGCGGGGTTTGCCATGACTTGTTCGCGCACCGCAGCGAATGATGCCGTTGAGCCACCGACCATTGGATTGACGAAGGCGTTTGGATCGCCGCCGATCGCTGCCAAATTCACCGAGCCGGGTTGATCCATAACAATGCCCGCAGGCGTGGAATTAGACAGTAATGATGCAGCGGTAGATTGTTTGACTAAGCGCAGGGTTTCCAGGCGCCCCTGGAACATTAATACGACGCGATCCTGATAAACCGCATCGACCGTCGCCTGACCAACAATTTCGCCGACCTGATACTGGCGCTGCTTATTATTTTCATCCACGATCATCGCCACGCCCATTTTTGGATCGCGTCCAGCGGCGGTGCCAATCAGCGTCAACTTAAGCTGTGTTTCCGGTGCATCCGGCGCATTCGGTAGCTCACCAGCGGCCGTTTGCCCAAATAAGTGATAGCTCGCTAAACTAGCCTGGGGTGGCGCAGCGGGCGGCGTTGCCACAATTGCAGTAGTTGCAATGTTTGGCGACACTAAAACTTCTTGCTCTGGGAAAAATGACCAAAGCAGCTGCACCAGCGTCCAGGCCAGCCACAAGCCCGCGAGCGCGGCAAAAAGCGCAGGTAGGGCGCGCGTCAGTGTTGATTGTCGTGATTCGCCGAGCAATATTGAGACGCCGCTCATTAGCCAGCGTCCCCGCTAGGTTTAGCAGCCGGTGTGCCGGAGAAATTGACGCCAGGCTTCACAATAAAGGCTGAGCTGACGGAGCTGGAAGAGCCGCCACTGCGTGGACGCCCAGAACCGCCCGTTCGGCTACCCGAACGCGAGCCGCCGGGCTTGCCGCTAGGCCTACCGGTGCCGGATCGACCCGTCGATTTACCACCACCCGGCTTGCCGCCATGTTTACTATCCTTTGGCACGGGCGCGTCATTTGCCAAGGTTACACCGTCCACCACCGCGCGTTCGCCGACCGCAATTTGGCGGTCTGGGCGCGCGCTGAGTAACTCGTTGGTGACACTGGCGCGCGGAATCGCGGCTTCGATATACGCCTCAATGTCCGGTAGGCGAGTGGCATATTGCTCACAGGCGAAACTAATCGCTTGCCCGCTTGAGCCAAAGCGCGCGGTGCGGCCAATTCGGTGCACATAATCTTGCGCATCGAACGGTAAATCAAAATTGAAAACGTGGGATACATCGGGAATGTGCAAACCGCGTGCGGCGACGTCGGTGGCGACGATTAGCTCAACCGTGCCGTTTTTAAAGCGATCCAGCAAAGTCAGCCGTTTGCGCTGTGGCACGTCACCCGATAAGGTGGCGATGCGCAAACCCGCGCGTTCCAGGCGGCCTTGAATGCGTTCAGCGATGTATTTGGTGTTGACGAAAATAATGCCGCGTGTCGGTTTTAGCGTCGCAATCAAGCCCAAAAGCAGATTGACTTTCTCGTCGGACGCTGGGAAATACACCGACTGCGTGACGCGTGCGACGGTTTTCGTGCCCGCATCGACCGTTAGCTTCGTCGGCTCATTCATGTGCTCATACGCCAATTCCAGCACGCGCAGGCTCAAAGTCGCTGAGAACATCAGGTTTAAGCGTTCCGTGGCAGCCGGCAATCTTCGTAAAACATAGCGAATGTCATTGATAAAGCCCAAATCGAACATGCGATCTGCTTCATCCAAAACCATCACATCAACGCATTTCAGGCTAAAAACGCCCTGTTTGTGATAATCAATCAGCCGCCCCGGCGTGCCGATCAAGATGTCGATGCCATCGTCAAACTGCTTGCGCTGCTTATCGTAGTCAATCCCGCCAAACACTAAGCCCAAACGCAGCCCGGTTTGACTAGATAACAAAACCGCGTCTTTGTGAATTTGCACCGCCAATTCGCGCGTTGGCGCCAAAATGACGGCGCGTGGGTCTTGTGCGCGCCGTTCGGCTTTGGCCGATGTGCTCAGCAAGCGCTGCATCAGTGCGACTAAAAACGCCGCCGTTTTACCGGTGCCGGTCTGCGCTTCGCCAGCGACATCTTTACCGGCTAACGCGTAAGGTAGCGTTAGCGCTTGAATCGGTGTTAAGCGCGTAAAGCCAGCGCTGGTCAAGCTTGCGGTAAGCGTTGGATGTAAATCGAAAGACTCAAAATCCAAGTCGGTTAAAATATGCTCTTCGTTATTCAAGGGTTTGCCTTTGCGCGTTTAAGCGCCTTTGAATCAATCTTTGCCGCAATTGCGGGCAATGACTTTCACTGTGTTTCGAATGTTTGCTGATCCCAGCACCGTTTTTTGTTTACCTGTTTTGAAGCTACAAGCTAAACTTAAGGGAGCGTCGCGCTTGAACTTGTAAAAATTGGCCGCACACTTGCGTACTTGCTGATTCCTTCAAAACCTGCGGATCATAGCCCAAGCCAGTGCTTAAGTTCTGGTTTTTGTAACCCATATTAGTTAGGAGCTTGACATGGCAGATGAACTGCTTGCATTTACCGACGCCAATTTTGACGCACAAGTACTGGCATCTGAACTGCCGGTGCTGGTAGATTTTTGGGCAACCTGGTGCGAGCCCTGCAAACGCATTGAGCCAGTCGTTAAGGAATTAGCCGCGCAATACGCCGGAAAGTTGATCGTCGGCAAGCTCAATATTGAAGAATGCCCCGCCACCGCGCGGCGTTTTATGGTACGCAATTTGCCAACGTTTATGATTTTCAAAAACGGCGAAATTGCGGCGACGCAGATGGGTGCGGTCGCAAAGTCGCAGATGATGCAGTTTATTGACCGGGCGATTTGAGTCTTCAGCTTCGATTTTGACCGGCAAAATTTAGTTTTTGCAGTCTGCTGAAGCCGTGCTGTAGAACTCTACTGCCTGGGATCCCTGAAGCATCGGCCGTACTGTTTTCCCTGCGCCTAGAGCTTTATTTGATAGCAATTATAGATGCGGCCAGAATAAGGTTGAGATTTTTGTAGCTTTGTAGCAAAGAGCCGTTCGCCCTGAGCCCGTCGAGGGGCAGAGCCGTACAAGTCCTGACGAAGCGGAACCGCTTTTTGCGTCACCAAGCGTGCGGCTAGATGCTTCGACAGGCTCAGCAGGAACGGCTCTCTGGGAAATTTTTTTTCGACAAGTCATTTTCAAGTCCAATTCCCCAATTCAAACACAAGCTGGCCGTATCAATAGTCGTGCGCCGATTGTGCAAGTCCATCCGCGCCAGTATCGAAATAAAGTAGCATCAGAACGCGCGTCGACTAAAGGATAGAGCATGAAAAAACCCTATGTTTTGCCGTCCTTGGTCTGTTTGCTAGCGCTCACGCTGTTTGTGTTTTCTGATGCTGCTGCGCAGGCGCTTTGGCGAATAAACTCTGGGCTTGAAACGCCGCTACATGGCGACGTGGTGACCGCTAAAGACGGCGCCCTAAAAATTTCGGGTCCAAACGGAGTCGCAATAGTCACCTCCACAGAAGTTTATTCAGAACTCCTTGCGCGTGCCGAACCGCTCGGTGCTCGCGGACGATGGATTTGGGCGCGCGAAGAGTCAACAACCGGCACGGTTGACACTTTTGTTCGGTCGCCACTTTCTCAGTGGCAGATTGTCAGTCGCTGCCTGCTTTTGCCGCAGGATGAGCCTCCTTTCTTTGACAATTTACATTGTGATGGTTCGCAACTCATCTTAAAAGATGGCCTGAAAACGATTCGTAGCTATGCAGTCCCTGAAGGTTACGCGGTAAAGCGTTTTCTCAATGCCAAACTGCTGCTGTTGCAGCATACTGCCAGTCAGCAATACTTTTTAGCGCCAGTTGGTGACACCGCTCTGGGTGCGTTTGAGCTCGTTCCAGGAATGATCGGTCGTGTTTCAGCGATCTATACCGATGAATTTACCGAATCTCCAGTTATCACTTATCAAATTGTGGGCGAAACCTCGGTAAGATTTTATTTCAAGTCCCGTCTGGGGCTTCCAGTTGAGGCTGGGCAGTTCGAACCCATAAATCAGCTGGTAGGCAATCAACAGTGTGCCTCTCGAACAATTACTCAGAGCACAATTTTTGCGTTCAGCAGAGTTGAAACCGATGGCTCACAAAAGTTTGTTCGGTCATACACCGCAAATGGCATTCTGCTTGAAGATCTAGAATTGCACAGTTCCGAAGAATTTGTGTGCGTCGCTAACCGCGAAGCTGCTGTGTTTGGCAGTTCGTTGGCGTATGTCGTGCAACATCGCGCAACTGGAGATGTAGCTAGATTGTTGACTTCGCCTAACGTAACGTCGACAGCGATCATTGACGGTCAACCCGCAAGCTATGTCGTTAACGGCAACAGCCTTCTAATGCAATCGGCAGACAAACGTGTGTTTCGAAATCCGACTCTGCCCGTTACGCATCGAGCTGGGTTCACTGAGGTCTCTGTTAGCAGTGAGCCACTCTCTCCGGTGACGATTGGCAAGGTTATCGTCTTTGCTAACGGTTCAAAATCACTCAATCTCAGAAAATACGCACCAATTACCGGCGCGTTACTAACATCGCAACAGTTTAATCTGCCTGACGTTTCCGTTAGCGGCGTTGGTGTGCAGACAGCGAAATTGATCGCTCTGAATCCTGATCGACAGTTGGTTTTAGTCAGGGACGGTGGGGTAGCACGCATTTTTTTAGCAAATACTGCGAACTCAACGCTAGTAGAATTTTTGGCTCCAACGCCTTTTTCAGTTGGCGCGCTTATCGCTTATCAGCCCGACTCAATTGCACTTTTGGACGGCTCCGGAATTGCCGGTCGTTTTACCCTATGGGATAGAGATGGAACTTTAATTCGCCAAGCCGTAATTGCTTCTGCGAACGCGATTGAAGCACTAGCTGGCAATCGCTACCTCATCACTAGTCCTAGCAGAACAACGCCAATGACCATGGCCGCAACAGCGACTGTCATCGGCGCCACAGGCATTGTCTGGGCGCGAGTGTTAGCGCAAAACTGTTTTGCGCGCGCCGCTGCCACTTCGGTCTATCAAGTATGCAATTTATTAACCGGAAACGATTCTTACGCTATGGTCAGTCGACTACGCGATATCGACGGCACCGTTTTGTATGAAACCCCAGTTGTGCCGGTAGTCCTGAACCAACCGTTTAAAGCCAATTTTTTGTGGGAGCGCTTTGGCAAACTGTATGTATCCAGCTTTGCGGCAAACGCTGGATCCCCGATTAGCAACCAAAGGCTCGCTGTCATCGATGCTGAAAGCGGAAAGTTGATGGCATTGTCCGACGCCTATCCAACACACGCGGTTTTTCCATTCAGCAGCGGTTCTATGCTCGGGAACCAACAGTTGCTTGCGGTTCCCACTGGCAGCAATTGGCTCATCCAAAAAATAGATCAGAAGACATCGCAAGGCAGTTCAAGCTTTTATAGCCGTTGGGGCTTGGTGCAACCGGGGCCGGAAGGAACCGTGAAGTTGAGATACCTCGAGGATCGCTACTTCAATTCTGGAGGCATGTTGTATGGCGGATATTTCCTCCGTGATGTGCAAGCGAACACTGGGCCACGCTGGTTTTCGCGAAAGTCAGATAATGTCAGTGAAGTAATTGAAGCGCATAGCTACCCGCAAGCTGAGAATGCGCATTTACCGATGACGATTTCAGCCAACATTTCGCCTTTTCCTGGTGAATCCGGACGCTTTAAAGTGATGTTTGATGTCAGCAACCCAAATCCTGTGCCGCTTGCAAGAGTATTGTTTTCCTCAAACTTGGTTTGTGCGGATGTGTCCTCATTGTTGGAGAACTCAGAGTTCTCAATTGCGCAAAACAGCACGGCGCGGTTTAGCTGTACGCTTAGGCTGAGTCCTGGGCTTAATCAACAAGATGTTTATGGCTGCATCAAGGAAGGGTTTAACCTCGACCCCTCCCAATATAATAACCAATGCTTTTCAGCGCGATTCGGTGAACAAATTTTTGCTACGGGCTTTGAATGACGCCGCCGATATCAATCGCGCATGGTGGTTGCTTAACTGCGTTACCGCGCTTTGTACTACTTGGGCACTTGTTGATAGTGGGCTTGCTGCGGATGCATGACCTGTAGAAATAACGGCGTTGACAGCAACTGCGCAAGCCAGCGCTGCAGATTAGGAGCCTGTTGTGCGTCAAACCAGTTTGCATCCACGCCGCGAAATTGCCGCACAAAGGGGAAGATGGCGATATCGCTGAAAGCGCGTCCGGTGCCGGTCAAAAAAGCGCTGCCCGACAGGCGCGTCTCATGCGCTAAAAGCATCTGTATTGCGGCGCTCCGTGCTTGCAAAGCCTCTGTTGCTGGGCCTTGTGTGGCGATGCTTGAGTATTTGTAGCGATCCAGCGCAACTTTGAATGGTCCATCATTGAGTGCAATCAGCTCTGGGTCGTCCCCTGTCAACCAATGCTCCGGGTCATTTTGGCCGAGTGCCCAATGCATAATATCTAGGCTTTGGTCTAAAACAGAACCATCGGCGAATACCAAAACGGGCACCGTGCCTTTAGCCGAGGCGGCCAATAGCGATTGCGGTTTATTGCGCAGTTCTACTTCCTGCATAGCAACATGTACTCCGCTGATCGCAATCGCCATTCGCGCGCGAATGGCGTAGGGGCAGCGGCGGAATGTGTAGAGTAGGGGTGGCGCGGGGTTGGGTTGAGGCATGTGTGGGTTTGCGCATCACTTATGAAACGGCAAGAATGGGAACCAAGCACACGATGTCCGGGCGCACCCACTGCGGCAAAGACCTACTCGTCATCCTGCATTTCACGCACCATTGCCATTGTTATTGGGCCGCTGCCCAGTCGAATGGTGGGAAAGCCAGTCGTTGAGTGATAAACAATATTGCCAATAAGATGTAATTCAGGCTGGGAATCATGTGCACGGCGCATCAAATACGATGCTGCCGCGCACATGCCCATGTATCGCTTGCTGTTAATTTGGCTTATCCCCAGCCACAGCGCTATTACCCGCCGGTGCCGGCGCA
>JBBQBR010000003.1:0-20423 GCA_038317875.1 Lysobacterales bacterium | reverse complement strand
CCGATTTCACCGATCTGAAAAGCCAATTCCAGCCGCTGCATCGCTTGCTCAAGCTGCTGTTGCGTGTTTGACCCAGTCTGTCGAGTGGCAAAATCACGGCTATTTTGTAGCTCGATCTTATCTTTTTCCTCGCCGGTAACATCGCGCGCACTAACCAATATTCGCGTCAGTGATTCATCTGCGTCGAACTCGTAGTGATCGTGAACTTTAAGATAGCGAATTTCACCGTCAGCTTGCTGTATTCGAACGATAACGGGCGGCGCGTCGCCAGCCATTTTTTTTGCCAATTCGACGCGATCAGCGGCTAACGCTTGATCTGGGGTGGAAACCTTGCCTAGCCAGCCATAGATGCCAACGTAACGCGCATCGTTAGCGCCTAGCCCAAATAATTCTCCGTAGCCAGGCGATTGCCAGACTAAGCCTTCGAGAAAGTCAAACTCAAATGCTTCCACGCCGGCAAGTGCCAAAGCATTTATCGCCCCTTCGCCCATGCGACGATTTTCGCCTTCAAATACCTTGTTTTCAGTAATGTCGCGGTACAAACAAAACATGCCTGAAACACCGCCCTCGGTGCTGTAGGCGTAAATATTGCCCTCTAACCAAATTTCTCCACCGTTCTTACAGAGCATCAAAATCTCAAACGGGTGCCTACGTGCCGCCCAATCGAACAGCGTTGGGCTTTGCGCGCGCAAACGCTGCGCACACTCTGGTGTGGTGAAGGCAAAGGTCGAGCGGCCCAAACATTCGCTCGCAGAATAGCCCGAACGCTCAAGCAGCGCGGGCGAAACCGCGCTGACTAGGCCGCGCTCGTCAAGCTCTACAATTAGGTCATTGCGTGCGCGCAGCAATGCCCGATAGCGTGCCGCATCTGCTTGGAGTCCGGAAACCTTTGCCTCTAGTTCCAGCAGTCTGCGGCGTATTGCAAATTCTTCCATGGACAAACTCAAACGGGATCAAATAGGATCGCTTCAAAGTAGCATCAACGTTCAGTCCAAAGATCAGCACGTCTAAAGAATTTACTAACCAAGCGCCGCCCGCATTCAGCGTCGCTCGTTACACTGCAAATCCGGCAAAACTAACCACGCCGCATTTAACAAACATGCATTTTGGTTGATGATAACGCACCTTTTTTGCTATGCCAGCTTGGCTTTCCATCTTACAGCTAGCTGGCTGCAAGCTGTTGCTCGTGCCATGGTATGAGTATTATCCGCTAAGCAATGTCTCGCAATGGTAGTGGCAGGCTTTATGACGTGCCTTCGATTAAACGGATAAAATCAAGTTATCGAACCAATTAATTGGCGGCGAATTTTTTTGAGATTAGCATATTAATTTTTTAAATAACTTTTAGACAATGGAACAGTAGATGCGCAATATCGTCATTGGACTTAATGCATTCCATGCTGACTCTGCGGCCGCATTGGTCATTGATGGCAATTTAGTGGCAGCTGCGGAAGAAGAACGCTTCCGCCGAATTAAACACTGGGCTGGCTTCCCCACAGAGGCGATCAAATTTTGTTTGAAAGAGGCGGGTGTAACACTCGCTGCGGTCGATGCGATCGCGATTAACACCGATCCATCGGTGGCGCGTGGACAGCGCTTGCTTTATGCGATCAAAAAGCGCCCTAGTTTGAGTTTAATAGTTGAAAAGCTTAAAACTCGGCACGCCCGCATGGGCGCACTCGATCACCTTCAGGCAGCCTTCCCCGAGCAACGATTTAGTGGGAAGCTTTTGCCCATTGAGCACCATTTAGCGCACTTAGCCAGCGCTTTTGATTGTTCACCTTTTCAGCGCGCGGTCGCCGTTTCTATAGATGGCTTTGGTGATTTCGCTTCCGGGGCCTATGGGGTCGGTGAAGGTATTGGGCTAGATGCTAAATTGAGTATTGACGGTCACGCCTATTTTCCCCATTCGCTGGGAATTTTTTATCAAGCAATGACCCAATATTTGGGCTTTATGAATTACGGCGATGAATATAAAGTCATGGGCTTAGCGCCCTATGGAAAACCTATTCTGATTGATCAAGTTCGTCAGTTGTTGGTATATAAAGCGGAGGGCAGCTACGAATTAAGTTTAGATTATTTTCGCCACCATACTGATAGCTTGAATTATCAATGGGAAGACGGTTCGCCGAAGTTTGACGCTTTGTTTTCTGCGAAAATTTTCGAACTTTTGGGCCCGGCACGCGACCTAAATAGTGCGTTAACACAACGGGATAAGGATCTAGCTGCGAGCGTGCAGTTTGTTTATGAGGAAAATTTGTTTGCATTGTTAAATTCCATGCATGCCAAATATGGGATCGACGATTTGGCGCTCGCGGGCGGCTGCGCGCAAAACTCAGTCGCCAATGGAAAAATCACAAAGAACACGCCTTTCAAAAATATTTATGTCGCGGCCAGCGGCGCTGATGCCGGCGGCGCAATCGGTGCCGCACTCGTCGGTGCGCGTTCCCTCGGTCAGCCACGTACGCAAGCGCTAGAGCACGCCTATCTCGGCCCTGAATTTGATAATGCCCAATGCAAAGCGGCGATTGACGCATGTGCGGACGAAATTAAGCTAGAGGGGGTGTCGGTGCGCTTTGTTGCCGATGAAGCCGCGCTTTGCGAAGCGGTTGTGGCGCGTATTGCGATTGGCCATGTCATAGGCTGGTTCCAAGGACGGATGGAATTCGGTCCAAGAGCATTAGGAAATCGCTCTATTTTGGCTGACCCGCGTCGTAGCGACATTAAAGACATTCTCAATGCCAAAATCAAACGCCGCGAATCCTTTCGGCCGTTTGCCCCCAGTATTTTGCGTGAATATGTGAGTGATTGGTTTAACGACGATGTGTCAGTGCCGTTTATGGCGCAAGTTTTGCCTATTCGGGAGGATAAGCGTGCGCAAATTCCTGCGGTTACCCACGTTGACGGCAGCGGACGTTTACAAACCGTCCAGCAAACCGATAATCCGCGCTATTACAAACTGATTGACACGTTTCGACGGGCCACGGGTGTGCCGATTTTGTTGAATACGTCATTCAACGAGAATGAACCGGTGGTTTGCCTTCCAGCTGAGGCATTGGCTTGTTTTTTACGCACAAAGATGGACGTTTTAGTTCTGGGCGATTGGTTGCTTGAACGATCAAGTTTGGGCTAGGCAAGGAAAGTGGCAAACGTGCAACTCAAACCACAGCCATTGCGAATTTTGCATGTCGTGCCAACTTATCTGCCTGCCACCCGCTATGGTGGGCCGATTTTCTCGGTGCATGGTTTAGCAAGCGCACAGGCAGCACTGGGCGCGGATGTATCGGTGCTCACCACGAGCGTCGATGGCGATAATGATTCCAATGTGGTGCACGGCGAAGCGTGCATGCTCGATGGCGTCAAGGTCTGGTATTTCCGCTCCAAGTGGTTTCGGCGGCTCTATTTTTCTTGGTCCATGCGGCAGTGGTTGCAAGAAAATCTGGCGGCTTTTGATGTGGTCCATCTGCATTCAGTCTTTTTATTCCCCACTAATATGGCGGCGCGGCTGTGCATCGCTGCGGGAATTCCCTACGTCATCACGCCGCGCGGAATGTTGGTGCCAGAGCTTATAAGTGGAAAACGCTGGTTTTTAAAAACCGCTTGGATTCGACTTTTCGAGTCGCGAACGCTAGCAAATGCAGCCTGCTTTCATGCCACATCTGATTTAGAGTTGAGTGACGCAATCCGGCTCGGCGTGCCTGTGCAAAATTCTTGTGTGATAGAAAACGGCGTCGCTTTGCCTGAACGACGCGATTGGCCGACACCGATGCAGGTTCCCTATGTATTGTATTTGGGGCGTTTATCTTGGAAAAAAAATTTGGATTTGCTGATCGAAGCCTGTAGCGGTTTGTCCGATGTCCATCTGGTTTTAGCAGGTGCTGCAGATCAAGATTCAATAGTTGGCGAATTGCACAAGCTGGTCAGCGGATTTTCTTTACAGAGTCGAGTTACGTTTTTAGGCGAACTCAAAGGTGACGAGAAATGGGCATGGATTCAGCATGCCCGGGTCTTAGCACTCGTGTCGAAAAATGAAAATTTTGGTAACGCTGCGGCTGAAGCGCTTTGTTTGGGTACGCCCGTGGTGCTGTCAAAAGGCGTCGGTTTGGCGGCAGCGACGGCCGCCGCGGACGCGGGTTGGATCTGCGAAGCTACTGTTGAAAGCATTCGCACTGCCATTAACTCGGCTTTTTGCGACCCACAGGCGGCTAGAATTCGCGGTAAGCGCGGGCAGGAATGGGCGGAGCGCGCCTTAGGTTGGCATGGGGTTGCTTTTAGAACCTTGGCGCTCTATCGGTCTTTTGCCAGTTCAAAGTTTGCCAGATAAAAGTTTGCCAATTCAAAGTTGTAATTCTCAGGCTGAATCAGGAAAGTTGAGCCAAACTGCACTGCACCATTTTAATAGCTTAGGAAAATCTTTGACGCAATCTCGTTTCCGCTTCGCAATTCATATTAGCTACGCTAATGGTAAGGAGCCACAGCATATGTTTGATTGCCACTGCTTCGCCAACGTGCACTAGGTCGCCGTGAAATACGCACTGTTTACCGCGGTTTTTGGGGCCATTGCGCTGTTAGCGTTGCGCGCACTCGCGATTCGATTTGACTGGCTCGATCAGCCGGACACGCGCAAAGTTCATCGCTCTGCCGTGCCTGCCGTGGGTGGTTTGGCCTGGATGTTTGCATTTGCTGCTGGCATGGCACTTTCGGGCCTGTTGACTCAGGAGCCGTTGTTAATGTTGGGCATTGGAATTATTTGTATCTTAGGTGCCATCGATGATCGTATCCCGCTCCCTTCAGTGCTGCGCCTATTAGTGCAGGCGCTAGCGGTAATAGTCGCTTTCTGGAACAGCGCGCCGTTAGCAAATTTTGGCGAGTTATTTTGGCCTGGGTATGTTGTACACGCCGCCAGCTTAGCGTGGCCATTAACCGTCTTTGCCAGTGTGGGCGTCATCAATGCAGCTAATATGATCGATGGCATGGACGGCCTGTTGGGCCTCATTTTGTTGCTGATATTGTGCATATTGCTTGTTTTTTTCCATCATGTCGGGCAAACGAATATGGCGCTCGTGTGTGGGCTTGCCGTCGCTGCGTTAATCCCATTTTTGTTCCTCAATGTGCGCACCCCTTGGCTAAGCGAAGCAAAGGTTTTCTTTGGCGACGCAGGCAGTATGTCCGCCGGGCTTTTGATCGCATGGCTGTTGGTTACGGCTTCGCAAGCGCCACTGCATACTTTCCTGCCCGTAAGCGCGTTATTTTGGTTTGCGGTTCCGCTAGTTGATACGGTTTCCCTGATGTTGCGGCGCATGCAAAATGGTAATTCACCGTTTAAGCCTGATCAACAGCATCTGCATCACTTGCTACAGCGCGTGGGTTTTTCAGTCCCGCAAACGCTGGCTTTGATTTTATTTGTGGTGGTCTTGCTGCAGTGCATAGGCACGCTGTTTCATGCGTTTAATGTACCCGCATCGATCCAGCTTTTAGTATTTACAGTAGCTGCGATTTGCTATCACCTGTGGGTAATGCGTGCTATCAAACGCGAGCGTTGGATGGGCCGCAAACTTATGACGTTAATGACCGCTGGCCCTGGCCAAACATGAGTGCATTTGACAGCACGACTGATAGCAAGGCAAGGATTAGGCGACGCCGACGATCCGAGATCGCGGCGCCCGGACCTGAGCGGCAAGGCAATCGATCAAGTTTTTTTACGCGCGAACGGCGTGAGCAGCTAGCGTTTATTGGCTTGCTCATCACGCTGAGCGCTATGCCATTTTTTTATGGCGGGAATCGCGACTGGGTTTGGGGTGGATTCCTGGCATTGACTTGCTCGGTCAGCGTATTGCTCATATGGACCGTGCCGATAACCGAACGATTTGCATTAGTCGGCATACACCGACGTAGACCCTGGTTGCTCGTTGTGCTGGCGCTGTGGTTGTTGCTACATATTGCGCACTGCTGGTCATGGAATGGCAGTAATTTTAGCGGTGATCGGGGCGCTAGTATTCGTGCTTTGCTGAAAACCAGTTTGTACTTGCAGCTTATTTTGCAAACGCTCGTATTAGCGCACACGCACCGGCGCCTAAAACTATTGTTTCAGGTGCTATTCGTCGTTGCCGTATTTCATGCGGTATGTGCCAGCGTCATGAAGCTTTGGGGGGTGCGTTATGTGTCTGAATTTTTCATTTTTGGCATTGGCGGAGGCAGCGCATTTGTTAACGAAAACAGCTTTGCCGGCTATTTGGAGTTACATCTAGCGATTGGCGCTGGGTTGCTGGTCGCAGGCTTGCGCTTTCATGGCGCTGGCGCACAATCCTGGCGTCAATTTGCGCGCGATTGGGTGTCGTTATTACTGGCGCGCAAAACGCAGGTGCGCATTTGTATGGTGCTTTTGGTCATTGCTTTGGTGTTAACCGGTTCGCGTATGGGCAATATCGCTTTTTTTGTCGCGCTATTGGGCACTGGCACACTTGCGTATTTTTTCATGGCGACGCGTCCACCTGCACTTGGGGCGTTGCTAATTTCCCTAGTTTTGATTGACTTGGTCGTGGTGGGCAGCTGGTTTGGTGCAGATCAAATTGCCGCGCGTTTGGCGGTCACAAGGATTGAGCTTGTTGAAGCCACACGGCCATCGCCGCCAGCGGTAATGGATTCTGATGTGGAAAACGTACCGCCTCTTGATCAGCGGGCGGCAGCATTTGAGATTGATCGGGAGCGACCAGGCTTAGCTCGCGCAGCACTCAAACTATTTGCCCAAGCGCCATTGCTCGGACACGGTGCTGGAAGTTTTCGCACGATTTTTCCACCAATGCGCAGCGCGGAGCTATCAAATAAATTTTATGATCACGCGCACAACGATTTCGCTCAAACGCTCGCCGAGTACGGGTTATTGGGCACAGCGATCATTTGTGGGGCGTTGGCATTCGGATTTATTAGCGCATTTACCGCGCTGCGCACGCGTTCGGATAAGCTAGCCGTTGGCGCAGCTTTCACTGGCCTGTTTGGAATGAGTGCGTTGTTGCTGCATGCTGTTGCCGACTTTAATTTTCAGATACCCGCTAATGCGGCCATTTTTAGCGTGTTGCTCGCGATTTGCTGGATTAGTCGCCATGGTCTGCGTGATATCGCAAGAGCGCGCAACAATGCCGACATCCAAAGTGCAGAGTTTCCAAGCACAGGAACGTCACGTATAAAGTAAGGTTATCTTCATCCGCCGCGCTTCGTGGATCTTCAAACCAATGATTAGAAAATGCTTCCTGTTAAATCTCATAGTCATGTTGACCATCGTCACTCATGCCAAAGCCGAACTTGTTTGCGCACTCGGTCAGCCTGATTTCACTGCCGCCGATAAATCGGTAAATGAAATTGCCGCCGCCGCTGCGGCACTCAAAACCCCAGCTAAAGGTAAGGGCAGCGTTGCTGAAGACGCCCGTCAGCAACGTCTGGAATTGGCTTATGTCGTGATTGAAAACGCTTTAAAAAGTGAAGCGGTCAATGAGATGCCTAAAGCGGCCGCTTATTGGCGACTAGCCACGCAAGATTTAGGTGATACCCGTTGGCGGATGAACCAACAAGCGAAGTTAGGCAATGGGCGTGCGCGCTGGCTTGCTCAGGAAGTGATTGAGCATGGGAAAAAAGAGCCTTGGCAAGGCGGCTCGTGTGACGCCTTAGGGCCAACAATGGAGGCAGCGTCAACAACGGAGGCAGGGGCAAGTAGTATGGCAGAGTCTGCTGGCGCTCTATATCGACGTGCGCTGTGTGCTGCAAACTCTAATCCGAAAGTGGCGCTAGAATTTATGAAAAACGCAGCCGCGCGTGGCCATCCCGCAGCGTTAGAAGCCTATGGTCGACTATGCGCTGAACAAGGTGATAAGGGCCGAGAGTGTGCAATAGATATGCTTTGTCGCGCTGCGGATGCCGGACGCAAATCAGCAGCGGGCCTAGCTGCCTATCTTTTGACGAGCGAAACCCCAACGCCAGCTTTAGCAGTTAAAGCCGCTGCGCTTTATGAAATGGCCTTTGCGGCTGGCGACGCCGCAAGCGCAAATAACCTCGGGGAAGTCTATGAACGCGGCTGGATCGGTAGTGTCAACATCGCGCAGGCAAAAATTTGGTATCAACATGCAAGCGAGGCTGGCGTAATTCAAGCGAATCTCAATTTGGCGCGTTTGTTGTGGCGCTCAGATTTGACTAGACCAGAGGCACGCAGCCTAATTGAGCGTGCGCGTGTGGAGATGCCAACTGAAGCAAAGCAACTTTTGCTTCAATTAGAAGGGTCTAGGGACTAGAGTTCATCCACTAGGTTAAGTTACAGTACTATCTATCGCGCCGTTCCTGTCAAATTTGTGACGGCCACGGCACTTTTAAGCGCGTCCGAAGTCGGAAAATTGGAATCATCATGGCAAAAACAGCACTAGCACTTGCAGTTTCATTAGCCGCCGCAGGCTTCGCGATTGCCCAAGACGGTACCGGCGTGCAGGCGGGGCCGTTTCGCGTCAAACCAACCCTGGGTTTGACTTTCGGACATGACTCGAACGTTGGGCAGTCAAATACGGCTGAAGTGAGTAGTTTTTTCACGCGTGTATCACCTGGTGTTCGTCTTGATGCGGGTAACGAAGCGCGTAGCTTTTCGCTTAGTTATGAACTCGAATCAGCGCGTTATCAAGATTCTAAAATCGATAACTACACCGATCATCGAGTAAATGCTGGCGTCACCTTATCGCCCAGCGTGCGTACCAAACTTGACTTAGGTGCATCCCTTGAGCGCGGCCATGATCGACGCGGAACGAACGCACTCCAAGGTTTGCAAAATACCGTTGCCAGCGATGTGGATCGCTTTGAACGCAAAGGTTTAGATGTCGATTTTAACTACGGTGCACCTGGCGCCAGGGGCGCGCTCGGGCTAGGCGCTGGCGTCTCCAACATTAATTACGTTAATAATGAGTCCTATTCGTTTCGCAGTGATCGTGACTTACGCTATGTTGACGGACGTTTTGGCTGGCGCGTCGCGCCCAAAACGCAGGTTTACCTTTCTGCGAATAACTCAGAAATAAGCTATGACAGAAGCCGCTCGCGTGCCTTGCTAACGAACTACTTCCTCGACAGTACGGTTCGTACTTATTTGTTGGGTTTAGAGTTTGACGCTACCGCGAAAACCTCCGGTCACATTGGATTTGGTCGCACGCGGCGGAGTTTTGACGACAATCGACTGGATGGATACTCGGGCGTTGCTTGGGATGTAGGCCTACAGTTTAAGCCCCGGTCGTACTCCGTTATTGATCTCAGTGCTACTCGAGGGACACAAGAATCGGTGGACTTCCTCAGTGGCGTTGCCGGAACCGCAGCTGGAACTGACTATTTAATCGCGCGTGACATAACGCTTTCTTGGACGCACGGTTGGTCTGACCGCTTCCACACAGGCATTGATGTGGGCCGCTCGACCGCAGAATATTTGGCCAATGATCGGACATTGCGCGATGACAACCTCAACTTTTGGGGCTTATCGGCTGATTATAAATTACGCGATTGGCTAAGTTTGGGCGCTGGCTATAAGTCCTATCGCCGAGACGCTGCGGTTACTAATGGAACGTCTGCAAGCAATTCACTTTACGATTTTAATCGCGATGAGTTCAGCGTTAGCTTTGAGGCGTCGCTATAGCTAGGCACTTTGGCGCCTGGGTCTTAATAGCGCCCACGTTCGGGATTAGTATGGTTTGAAGTTAGGGATTGTCCCAAAGTTAGGGATTCTTCCAAAGAATGGGATTCTTCCAAAGAATGGGTATCGCACTGCGATGCCCTTTTTTTTCCGAAGAGATTTAGGGGAGTAGGGATTTACAGCGTAAAGATAGTTCTACGCCCGGCAATACTCAGCGTCAGTTCAGTGCTTCCAACCTAGTTTGATTCGGTAGTCGTGCACAATAAAGACGGTGCCGTCGAAACGCTTTGAGTGGACTGATTTCACTATTTTCTCGCTTAATTTTCTTGGTAAACCTTATTGTTATGCACGCGCAGTTTCGAAGGTCCCCGATCGTCACTTTAATCACTACGCTCAAATCCTATTCGAGCTCCAATATTTCGCGCGCCTGGGCTACGGTAAATTTTGGGTGGCTCTCAGTGGTGATAGTGGCGACGATTTTTGCGCTTGCAAGCGCTCAAGCGGCCGCTGTCGCTGAGACATCGAGTCGCACAATTGCGGCAGAATCTAATGTCGCGACAATTCAAAAGAACGTTATTTTTGACTACGCGCTGGCACCAGGGGATCTTATTTCAGTCGAGGTTTTCGGTGAACCTGAGCTCTCTAAGGAATACACCGTCGGTGAATCGGGGAAAATTGCCTTCCCTTTGATTGGCGAGGTGACCGTACTGAGCCTGAAAACCAAGCAGGTTGAACGATTGATCAGACTAAAACTTAAGTCCGGCTTTCTGGTAAATCCGCGCGTCAATGTAACGATCAAAACGTATCGATCCGTCTATATCAATGGTCAGGTCAAAACACCCAATGGCTATCCATTTGTGCTGGGCATGACTGTACGCAAACTCATTTCAATTGCGGGCGGATTTACCGAGCGCGCGTCGAAGAGTCGAATCTATGTAATCAGTGAAGTCGCAGGCGCCAGTTCTAGTCCGCGTAAGGTCAAACTGGACGCGGAAGTGCGTCCAGGTGACATCATCAGTGTTGAAGAGAGTTTTTTCTAAAATATGACGGCCCCAATTTCGCACCCAAAAATAGCTCATGAATTGCTGGAAAGTACTAAAACTACGCAGCAGGACTCACTGCATGAATATCTACGCATAATTGGGCGGCACCGGTACAGCATTTTAGCGATTACGCTGCTTTTTGGCGTCTTAGGCGCGCTGAGTGCGGCCTTAGAAGTGCCCATTTTTAGAGCTACGTCCACGTTGCTGATCGACCGTGAAAACGTCCGCTTTACGGCAAGCCAGGAAACGTATGGTCAAGGCCAGCAAAACTACGAATATTTGCAAACCCAATATGAAATTCTTAAGACACGACCTTTAGCGGAAAACGTGGTTGAGAAAATCGGCGTTGATCGTGTGTTAGCCAGTCTCAATCGTAAAAGCAAACTTTCGCTATCAAGTATTATTCCCTGGGCAAACAAAGGCCAAACTGCACCTACCGAGAAGTCCGCGCGCGAACGTTTGGCTGTGGGAATAGTGCAAAGTTCGGTGCGCGTTGATCCGGTTCGTAATTCTCAGCTGGTGAAACTCAGCTTTGAAGTTGCTGACCCCGAACTTGCCGCGATACTCGCAAACCAACTTGGTGATTCGTATATCGAAAATACCTTGGATGCGCGATTACAAATGATCAACAAAGCCAATTCTTGGCTTGAAGTGAAAAGTACGGATTTAAAGAAGAATGTTGATATCGCAGAAGCGCGTGTACTTGCCTTTTTGGTTGCGAACAACATCTCCGCAGATGGCGAAGACACCATGGGCGCGCAAACCGTGCAAATGCTCATGCCACGCGTAGCTGAGGCGCGTGCCGAGCGACTAAATCGTGAAAGCATATACCAGCAAATAGTCAGCGCGCGTAAATCCAATCAGCTTAAAACCGTTTTTTCGCTGGTAAACAGCGAAGGTGTGGCGCGAGCGCGCGATGCGTATGCCAAAGCGCAGCAAAACGTAGCGGATCTAGCAGGCCGTTATGGTGCTGCGCACCCAAAAATGCGCTCGGCAACAAGTGAAGAAGCGCTTGCGCTTACGAATTTCAATAACGCACTTTCTGGCGCCGCCGACGCCGAAGTTCGCGCCTATGAGAATGCGCGTAACATCGAGCAGCAAATGCAGTCGCAGTTAAGTAGCGCGCAGTCCAGTGTGCAAGGTGGCAATCGGAAATCGATCGAGTTAAGCCGACTGCAGCGCGAATTTGATGCCAACAAATTGATCTATCAGAAATTTCAAAACCAGCAGAAAGAAACGGATCAACTCACTGATTTCCGCACCACCAATGCGCGCGTTGTGGAACAGGCAACTCCCTCCGGCTTGCCGATTTCTCCTGATACTAAACGTAGTATCGCGGGTGCGGCGATATTGGGATTGCTGCTAAGTGTGCTACTGGCTTTTGTACTGGAACACCTGGACAGCACCATTAAGACTGCTGAAGATGTTGAAAAGCACCTGCAGTTGCCAGTGCTTGGCCTAGTGCCGCAGCTCAAGTTGGCGAAAGATGAAAACGCAATGCTTTATTTCTTGAACCATTCAAAAACCGCTTTTAGTGAGTCGATTCGCACCGTACGCACTGGCATTTTATTGTCTACGCTCGATAAGCAGCATCGCCGTATTTTGGTCACTTCTTCAGTACCTGGAGAGGGGAAGACGACCTTGTCACTCAATTTGGCGCAGGCGATGAGTCAGATGAGCAAGGTATTGCTGATTGACGCCGATCTGCGTCGACCGACCGTCGCGCGCGCGTTCGGAGATGGCAAACCACAGTTTGGCTTGTCCCAGTTTATTTCGGGTGAGGCGAAAATCTCAGAGTGCGTGCATCAACTGGAGGGTAGCAATACCTACATTATGACCGCAGGTATCATCCCGCCAAATCCGCTTGAATTACTTTCGTCGCAAAAGTTTTCCGAGGCGCTAGACAATTTAGGTAAGGTATTTGAGTACATTGTTATTGACTGTGCACCCGCACTGGCCGTGAGCGATGCGCTGGTATTGTCCCGACTTGTAGACGGGGTGATTTATGTTATTCGATCAGATCAAACGCCCTATCAAGCAGCGCAATCAGGTGTTAAGAGGCTGCGTAGAGTTGACGCACCGCTACTAGGCGTCGTGATCAACAGAGTTGGTGAACACTCGCATGGCTACGGCTATGGACGTTACTCATACTACGCAGACGGGTATCAGCCACATTATGGCTACTATGGTGAAAACGCTAAGAAGACGGGTAAATAAGGCAGCGGAATCTCAATAAGATGCCGCGCGCTCTAAAATACCTCCTCAGCATGGCTTTTGCCGTGCTGGCAAGTGCGGGTTTGTATATTGCTTGGCTAGCTGTCGCGACCTCGCGCCTCGAAAATGTGCTGTATGCACGGACGAACGGCGAACTTGATTCAGAGCGTTGGAACGACGCGATATCGCAGGCCGAAGCGCTTGCCAATGTGGCTGGCTGGGATGCGACAACACTCGATTTGGTCGGCCGCGTGTTTTTGTTGGACGCGGAGTTCGCAACTACGCCAAAAGCAAACGTCCAAACGTTGCGTAAGGCGCAGGGTTATCTTGAACGGGCTGCCGCACAGCGCCCAACGTGGCCCTATACCCGCCTAAATTTGGCGCGCGCAATATTTGAGTTAGATCCCTATGGGCCATGGGAAGTTGAGCTAAAGCACGCTTTAGATCTGAATTTACGTGGCACGTTTTTGCAGATTGATCTATTAAGATTTAGACGCCAGCTCGGCCTGCACCTAACTGGAGAGCTAGCCCGGGCTGTCGAGCAAAATTTTGTCCAGGCCTTGCAGGAGACGCCCGGGGAAATGGTGGGTGCCGCTGTCGAACTGGACCGCAAAGAATGGGCTTGCGCTAATCCGATCAACCGTCAGGTGAAAGCGTTTTGCGCATCAAGCCGTTGATTTGCGTAGTCCATACGGCGCGTCGCTGTGATAAACGCCGCCCATAGCTGTCATTTTGGCAACCCACCATGCCAATGTCGAATGCATCCATAGTACCAAGCACCCTCTGCGCCATCTATACTCCTAGGCTTCATTTCGTTCTCGCATGCCGCAAAATATGAGTATTCAAGATCAAATTGCCACCTCGCAGCTCTCCGGCGGCAACGCTGCATTCGTTGAGGAACTCTACGAAGCGTTTTTAGCTGACTCGAATTCCGTGAGTTTAAACTGGCGCAGCTATTTCAGTGCACTGGGTGGCGTGAACGACGTCGCACACGCGCCAGTTTTGGCCCGTATTACCGCGATTGGCAAGTTAAATGGCAATTTTGCAGCGTCTGGCAAGCTTCCATCGCCCAACGCAACTGGCGGCATGAGTGAGGTGCAAGCGGCAAAGCAAGCCTCGGTATTGCGCGCGATCAATAGCCACCGAACGCGCGGGCATCTGCGCGCCAAGATCGATCCGCTGGGTATGATGGTGCAGCCGGAAGTGCCAGATTTGGCGATGCAGTTTCATGGGTTTACCGATGCTGATTTGAATTCTGAGCTCGATGCACCGATCTTGGTAGGGGAAACCCGGCGTAAGCTTGGCGACACGCTTGCGATGCTGAAAGCAACCTATTTGGGATCCATTGGTGCGGAATATATGCATATTCCTGACTATGAACAGCGCCGCTGGTTTCAAGAGCGTTTGGAAGGCTATGCCGGGCAATATGGCTTTGAAGCAGCCAAGAAAAAGCGAATTTTGCAGCGTTTGACTGCAGCCGAGGGTTTGGAGCGCTATTTGCACACCAAATACGTCGGCCAGAAGCGTTTTTCTTTGGAAGGCGGCGATAGCATGATCCCGCTTATGGACGAACTGGTGCAGCGCGCTGGGTCAGCAGGCGTGAAAGACGTCGTCGTCGGCATGGCACATCGCGGGCGTTTGAACGTGTTGATCAATACCGTCGGCAAGCCGCCAAAATCGCTTTTTGATGCCTTTGAAGGCAAGCACGATCATATTGACGACCCGGCTTACTCAGGGGATGTCAAATACCACTTAGGGTTTTCCTCCGATGTCAAAACCCCTGGTGGCACGGTGCACGTGGCGCTGGGTTTTAATCCATCGCATTTGGAGATCATCAACCCGGTGGTTACCGGCTCAGTACGTGCGCGTCAAGTGCGTCGCGGCGATCATGAGCGCACCATCGTGGTGCCGGTTTTAATTCACGGCGACGCAGCTTTTGCTGGCCAAGGTGTCGTTCCTGAGTTGCTGAATATGTCGCAGGCACGTGGCTATTGTGTGGGCGGTACAATTCATATCGTAGTCAATAATCAAGTCGGTTTTACCACCAGCATAGTGGAAGATGCGCGCAGCACCTTTTATTGCACCGACGTTGCAAAAATGATCAACGCGCCGGTATTGCACGTCAACGGCGATGATCCAGAAGCGGTGGTTTTCTGCGCGCAAATTGCTTTTGATTATCGGCAAAAATTTCAGCGCGATATCGTGATTGATTTGGTTTGCTATCGCCGGCATGGCCACAACGAAGCGGACGAGCCCGCAGCGACGCAGCCGCTTATGTACCAGCACATACGCGCGCATAAAACCACGCGTGAAATATACGCTGGCGCGCTTACGCAGGCCGGGGTTATTGCTGCGAGCGATGCACTTGCCATGCAAGATGAGTATCGCGCGGCCTTGGAAAAGGGTGCGCCAGTCGCACCAGATCTAACCACGCCTGACCATGATGCCAATGCCACCGATTGGCGGCCCTATGTCGGTGGCGATTTGCTGCAAGAGGTCGACACTGGCGGCGATATCGGCACTTTGACTGAGCTTGCGCGCGTGCTGAACACCTTGCCGAAAGATTTGACGCTGCACCCGCGCGTTGCCAAAGTGTATGACGATCGCGCGAAGATGACCGAAGGCACGCTGCGCATGGATTGGGGTTTTGCTGAAACGCTGGCCTATGCAACGTTGCTTAAAGAAGGTTTCGAGCTGCGAATTAGCGGTCAAGATGCCGGACGCGGGACTTTTTTCCATCGTCACGCGGTATTGCACGACCAGCCTTCCGGCAATACCTATTTGCCGCTGGAACAAATCGCGGGACGCGAGAACGTAAGCATTATCGACTCAGTTTTGAGCGAAGAAGCGGTGATGGGTTTTGAGTATGGCTATGCCACCGCTGAGCCCCGCACGTTGGTCATTTGGGAAGCGCAGTTCGGTGATTTTTGCAATGGCGCGCAGGTGGTGATCGACCAATTTTTAAGCTCCGGCGAAGCGAAATGGGGCCGTGCTTGCGGCCTGGTGTTGTTTTTGCCGCATGGTTTTGAAGGCCAGGGCCCAGAACACTCCTCTGCCCGCCTAGAGCGCTTCTTGCAGCTTTGCGCACTTAATAACATGCAAGTTTGTACGCCGACATCGCCCGCCCAAATGTTCCACATGCTGCGCAGACAAGTTTTGCGCAATGTGCGAAAGCCCTTAGTGGTGATGACGCCGAAATCGATGCTGCGCAATAAGTTGTCGACCAGCAGCATGGCGGATTTGGCCGGCGGCAAATTCTTCAACGTAATCAGTGATAGCAACACGAAAAATCAGTTCACTACCAATCGTGTGGTGCTGTGCGCGGGTAAGGTCTATTACGATTTGATCGAAGCCGCCGAAAAACGCGGTTTAAGCAATATCGCAATTGTGCGGGTGGAACAGCTCTATCCGTTCCCACGTACGGAAGTCACCGCTGAGCTGGCGCGCTTTCCGAATGCGATTGATGTGATCTGGTGTCAGGAAGAACCGCTCAATCAAGGCGCGTGGTTCCAAGTGCGCCACCATATCGAGGCGTGCTTACAATCGCAGCACAAACTGCGCTACGCCGGCCGCGAGCGGTCTGCCGCGCCCGCATGTGGGCATTTCGATCAGCATATTGCGCAACAAAGTGCGCTTGTGGACTCAGCACTTGGGGTTACTGTAGCCGGTGCGGCGGTATCCTAATTGTTTAAAAATCAACTGCTTGAAATACGGCGGCCACATGGAGCGTGTGAATGTCTAGTCTAAATTTGAATCGTTCCGTGATCGGCGAATTCAGCACGCATGACCGTCTAATTTTTGCCCTAGACGTGCAAACGCGTGCCGAGGCCATCGCCTGGGTAGAGCGCTTAGGCGATGCAGTTAGTTTCTACAAAGTGGGCATGGAGCTATTAACCAGCGGCGAGTATTTCGATGTGATCGCCGAGCTTGCTGATCGTGGTAAGAAAGTGTTCGTTGATTTGAAGTTTTTTGACGTGCCAGCAACGGTTGCTGCTGCTGTGAAAGGCTTGCGTCGGCACAAAGTCAATTTTTGCACGATTCATGGCAATGACGCGATGATGCGCGCCGCCGTTGCAGTCAAGGGCGATCTAAAAGTGTTGGCCGTGACGGCGCTAACCAGCCTAGATCAACGCGATCTGACCGATCTAGGCTTCCAATGTGATGCCAAAGCGCTGGTTGAATCGCGCGCAAAAGCGGCACTGGCGTGCGGTGTTGACGGCGTAGTCTCCAGCGGCTTAGAAGCCAGCGCAATTCGCGCTGCCTGTGGTGAAAAATTACTGATCATTTGTCCTGGCATCCGCCCCGTAGCAAATGTGGAAACCGTAGCAGACGACCAAAAGCGCACAGTAGACGTTGCTGAAGCCTTTGCCTTAGGTGCCGATTTTATCGTGGTTGGCCGCCCAATTCGCAACGCAATGGATCCAAAAGTTGCAGCGCTGGCTATGCAAGAAACCATCGCCGCTGCCTTTGCGTTAAAGCGCGTCTAAAAATCTAGCGAAAACTAAGTTCCATGCTTTGGTGATAGGGCACGGCACTCCAACGCGCCAACAAGACCAGCGCCGCGTCATATAAAAGCGCTTTGGCATCCAAGCCGGTGAAATCGAATGCGGGCTTGCCGCGTGCAGCACTTGCCGTTGCCGCGCCCTGCAAAAATGCCGCTAGATCAAATTCGCCAGCCCACAATTGGGTTTGCAGCGCTTCAACGATCGCCTCGGCCTGTACCGCCTCGGTTGCAATGCTTGAATTTACAGGGTCGTGAATCGCTTGCATTACAAAACCCGCATCCGAACCCGCAGCGACCAACCCTAAGAAACCGTGCTGCAGTGGCAATTGCGATTCAACAATGTAATGCACCAAATCATGCGGCAAAGTGCCCTGGCGCGGCATCATTGATTGCGTTTCGCTAGCATCACGGCGCACAAATCGCAGGCGGTCATATTTGTCAGACTTACCAAGCTTTTCTGCGACCAATTTCATTCTTTTACTCCGGTAAAAGCGCATCCAGCGCCGAAGCGACACCCTGAGTGTCCCCGACATCGACGCGGCGGTATTGTTCCGCTGGTACGCGCGTACTGCACAACAAATGCACATCAGAATCTGCGCTGCCCACAAATAGGATCGGGCGCCCAGAAGCGATACACGCATAGACTTTACTTGGTAAAACAAAGCCTACAAACGCATCGCGCAAAGTAATCAAATGTAGGTCAGCAGATAGTAGCAGCGCTGGGAGTTCATGCAATGGCACGGGTTGACTGCGCAAAATCGGTAAATTCGCTACATTGCACGCGTTTTCAATTAAGTCTGCTTTTTTCCCAACTGCGTTTAGCCAAAGTTTTGCGCGCCCGGGGTAGCGGGCATTGAATTCGGCATACCCATCTAAAAACGTTTTGTCATCATGCGCGACGCCAAAATTCCCAGAATATAAAACAGCGCGCGCATGGCCAAATGTGTCAGGTTTAGCTTTGGGAATTAGGTTAGCTGCAAATGCGACTGGCGCTGGGTCACGCACGACGCGAATTTGCGTCAGCGGGATGTTTATTGCCTGCAGCCTCGCCTTTTGGTCTTCGCCAATGGCCTCAAATATGGCCACGCGCCTGCGCCAAAAAAGCGTTAGTTGATATAACGCCTTGAGCCAGATTGGCACACGGCTAAATTCAGCCATAAGGCATTCAGGGTGGAAATCGGTGATCCGGTAAACCAGCGTCTTACGCCAAAATAGTAGGTTTGCCGGCACGATAAAGTGCAAAAAATACGGCGGGCTGCCGGTAAAAATCACCTCATCGGCACCTTTAATAGCGGCGCGAGCGACACGCAGCAATTTGATATTCGCGTTTAAGGTCCAAAAAGCGCGCTTTATCAAACTGTTTTTGTCATACGTTCCGCACCGCACCCGCAATACCTTCGGCAAACCCAGGGGCTGTTCAAGGCTTTCAAGAGTCGCTGTCTGGCTGGAAAACCCAACCACAGTTACGTCGTGACCCTCCCGCGCAAGCTGTTCACCGCGTTGCAGCGTGTATTGACCCACTGCGCCAAAATCTGGCGGCAACCAGTCGCAAATAAGAACGATTTTTTGCCCCGCCGGGCGCACAGTTGTGTCTACAAACTTGGGCGACTCGGTCAATTTAATAGCCATTTTGAATTGGGGGCGAAAAAACGAATCCCTTCACTTCACTTTGTCTCTTCACGCCGAACAGTGGCAATTGAAAGATTGACAAAGCCAAGTTGGCTCAACGCATCCATTGCGGTTATTACGCTTTGGTGCGGCGTTCGGCCATCGGCGCGCAAAACCACGCGTTGATCGCGTTTGTCGCCTGCGGTGGCCGCAATCGCTGCTTTAAGCGTTTCTATGCTTTCGTTGATCACTTCACTGTTACCCACAAAAAACCGCCCCTCGGCGTTAATTTGAACTAACAAACTGGCGCCTTTGTCTTTTTCGATGCTGTTGTTGGACGCTTGTGGCAAGTTAACTTTTAAGCGCGACTGTTGCTCAAAGGTTGCTGTCGCCATAAAGAAAATCAGCAACACCAAAATCACATCGATCAACGAAATCACATTGATTTCCGGCTCATCTAACGCGTTGTCATCGGTAAATTTCATCGCGGTTAGCGCGCGGCTGCCGCTGGCCGCGCAATGGGTGCAGCAGCCACTGGATTTGCGGTAGGCGCTTCCAGGGCGTCGATCAAATCACTCGCTTCGCGTTCAAGCTCAATCGCCAAATTCTGTACTTTGCCGCGTAAAAAACGGTGGAACACGTAAGCAATGATCGCCACCACCAAACCTGAAGCGGTTGCGATCAGTGCCTCACCGATGCCGCCTGACAGGCGATTTGCATCGCCGATGCCTACGCTGGTAATGACCATAAACATCTTAATCAGGCCAAAAACCGTGCCTAACAGCCCCATCAGCGGCGAAATAATGGCAATAGTGCCGAGCGAGTTTAAAAAGCGGTTCATCTCGTGCACCGCCCGGCGGCCCACATCTTCGACTTTTTGGCGGATCACATCACGTGACCGCGCGCGGTTTGCCAGCACGGTCGCTAAAACGGCACCTAAGGGCGAGTTTTCCTCAAGTTCCTGAAGCTGAGCGGCTTCAAGTCGATGTGTTTTGGCGTATTGGCGAACCTGCGGCCCCAGTGCTGGCGGCAAGATAGCGGCGCGACGCAGTGCCCAAAACCGCTCAGCAATAATGGCGATGCTGAGCACGCTCATCAAACTGAGCGGTATCATAATAAAACCGCCTGCGCGTAAAATTTCCCACACGATTGAGGCCCGATATTTGCAAAAAGAGCGCGGATGATAGCCTCTAAGCACAACAAAGCTGAAGCGAATTCGTCAGCCTAATTAATACAACTTGTGCGAACGCAAACGCGCTGTTAATCTTTGGAGCTCAGTTGGGGCGCATAGCTCAGCGGTAGAGCACTACCTTGACATGGTAGGGGTCACAGGTTCGATCCCTGTTGCGCCCACCACGAAGAGCGGCTTGGACACGGCAACGATAGCGAAATGCAGGAGCGTGGGACA
>JBBQBR010000002.1:0-21954 GCA_038317875.1 Lysobacterales bacterium | reverse complement strand
AGCGCAGCTTGGTTGCCGCTTAAACACAGTAAAGCCGGGGCCGTGCACTTTGGTTTGTATCGTTATCAGCCGCAACCCACACCTGAAATTGGAGCCGTATGATGTTAAATTTTAGAACGCTAACTTTGGCAATCACTGGCGTATTGCTTGCCAATGCCAGCTACGCACAAACGCCCGATAATGCCAATGCAGCGGAAGCGGTTTTGGCTGAGCTGGTGCCGGATTGGTTTTTTAGCGATGGCTTGGAATTTGTGATGCCAAGCGCGCTGATTCGAACCACAAGCCTAAAAATTCGCGACCCGCACTTTTTTGCACCCGTTTTACCCCCGATTTTGTGCCCAGACTTTACCGACACTGACATCGCAGGCCAGCCCAACAGTGCTGTCAATAATCAAATCAATCTAACCCTAACCACCGACGGTAATACCGATGGCTTTTTGGATTCCAGCCCACTTTGGATTTTTCAAAATGCGCTAGTCGGCCCACAAATACGACGTTTTGATACCGCCGATGGCCAGTGCAGCGCGCCGCTGGCAAGTACAAGCTGTAGTTTTCCGGCAGCGACTACCGCCGATACATACACGGTGGTTAGCAGCGGGGCAGACAGCTGCTTTAGCCCGATTGCGGCAACCACCGGCGGCTATACGCCCAGTGTTGCTACGGTTGCTGCGCCCTGTTGGCTGGGTGCGGCAAAACCACAGGCCAGCTTAAATTTTAACGGCGTCGCGGTGCCGCTATTTGGGGTGCGCACCGGCGGCGCGGTAACAGCAGTGGATGGCCCGATTGGGCGCGTGATGATGCGCGGCTTTTTGCGTGAATCTGATGCCAACGCGATTTTGCTGCCAGCAGCCCTACCGCTGATTGGCGGGCGCCCATTTTCGGTGTTGCTGAAAGGCGGCACTGGCAGTTGTGCGACTGGCTCAGATAAAGACATGCTAGATGGTGTTTCAGGGTGGTGGTTTTATATGGAGCAAACGATTGCGAGCGTGCCGATTACGCCGTAGGTCGATGCATCAATCAGATTGCAACTTACACAATATTAGTTCACTAAGAAAATTCTCATGGCAAACGTACACATCCCGGTTTCACTCGGGGAACTCGTCGATAAGATCACGATTTTAGAAATCAAACGTAGCAAAATTACCGATGAAGCCAAGCGCCGCAATGTGTTGCGTGAACTGGATTTACTCGAACATATTTGGCAGGTTAGCAAGCTTGATCGCGCCCTGATCGACGCCGAATGGCTGCAATTGCGCGCGGTCAATGAAGGGCTTTGGGGCATTGAAGATCGCAAGCGCTTGAAGGAAGCGGCGGCGAGCTTTGATCCAGAATTCATTGCATTGGCGCGCGCGGTCTATTTCGAAAATGACAAACGCGCCGCGATCAAACGCAGAATCAACGAAATCCTGGGCTCAGATATCGTTGAAGAAAAAAGTTACTCAAGCTATGCCGACGGCGGCGCAACCGGGCCGCGCATCTAATGACAGTCTCAAACACAACAAGAGAACGCATCGCCTGCGATCTTTTGATCGAACCCCGCTGGCTAATTCCGGTGGTGCCGGAAGGCGCGGTCTACAGCGATTACGCGATTGCGGTTACGGGCAGCGCTATTGTCGCCATCGGCCCGACGCAGGAGCTGCGCGCACGCTACCAAGCAGTACAGCATATCGAGCTGTCCGAGCACACTTTGATGCCGGGTTTAGTCAACAGCCACACGCATGCGGCCATGAGCTTAATGCGCGGCTTGGCCGACGACTTGCCCTTGATGCGCTGGCTAAGCGAGCACATTTGGCCCACCGAAGCGAAGCATATGAGCGCAGAGTTCGTGCATGATGGCGTGCGTCTAGCCATAGCCGAGCAGCTTTGCGGCGGCGTTACGACCATGCAAGATATGTATTTTTTCTCAGAAATAGTCGCCGAAACCGCGATTGCGATGGGCATGCGCGCCGTCGTTGGCGCAATTGTGCTGGAGTTCCCTTCCGCCTACGCCGCCAATGCGGACGAGTATTTTGCCAAGGGCGTGGCGCTGATAGAGCACTATCAAAAGCACCCGCTGATTTCGGTCGCATTAGCGCCGCACGCGCCCTACACCGTCAGCGATGCATCCTTTGCCCGGGTGCGCGCGCTCAGTGAACAGTACAACGTGCGGGTGCACTGCCATATCCACGAAACGGCTGGCGAAGTGGCAGATAGCGTGGCGCAATTTGGCGTGCGGCCGCTCGCGCGTTTGGATCAACTGGGATTGCTCAATTCCCGCTTGAGCGCGGTACACATGACCC
Source organism: Lysobacterales bacterium (assembly GCA_038317875.1). Lineage (GTDB taxonomy): Bacteria > Pseudomonadota > Gammaproteobacteria > Xanthomonadales > SZUA-5 > JANNYA01. The sequence goes on along the minus strand of JBBQBR010000002.1, from coordinate 19,675 downwards.
AGCTCACGAGTGATGAAATTCAGCGCATTAGCGAAACCGGCGTCAGCGTGCTGCATTGCCCGGAAAGCAATCTAAAACTCGCCAGCGGCTTTTGCCCGGCGCAGGCCTTGTTAGACGCCGGTGTGAATCTAGCGCTTGGAACCGACGGCTGCGCCAGCAATAACGACCTGGATTTGCTCAGTGAATTGAAAACGGCGGCATTATTAGCGAAGGGCGTTGCGGGCGACGCCACCGCGCTCAGCGCCGCGCGTGCGTTGACGATGGCAACTTTAGGTGGTGCCAAAGCGCTGGGCTTGGCGGATCAAATTGGCTCGTTGGCGGTCGGTAAACAGGCTGATTTGGTTGCGATGCGCTTTGATGAGTTCGATTCCTTACCAGTTTATAACCCCATTTCGCACATCGTTTACGCCAGCCACCGCCGGCAGGTCAACGATGTCTGGGTTGCAGGGCAGGCGCGGGTGCGTGGCGGAATTTTGCTTGACGTGGACTGCAAAGCCTTGGCCACGAATGCAAGGTCCTGGGGTGCGCGCATTGCCAGTGCCAACGGATTGGCGCTGTGAGCAATGTGGAGAGCGATGTAATGATTGAAAAAAATGTGAGTACTGCCGAGCTCAATCATTTTGCGGGCCTAAGCGCGCGTTGGTGGGATCCAGAGGGGCCGTCGCGGCCATTAATGGCGCTCAATCCGGTACGTCTGGCGTTTATCGAACAAATGTTACACACGCAAAAGCGCACTCTTAAAGGTTTGCGTGCGCTGGATGTAGGTTGCGGCGGTGGACTTTTGAGCGAGGCCATGGCTCAGGCGGGTGCCCAGGTGGTAGGCGCGGATCTTTCGCCAGAACTACTGGAGGTGGCGAAATTGCACGCGCTCGGTGCAGGACTAACAGACATCGACTATCAGCTGTTAAGCGCCGAAGACATGGCGAGTGTTTATCCCGAACAGTTTGATCTAGTCACCTGCATGGAAATGCTCGAGCATGTGCCTGACCCGGAAGCGGTCTTGGCCGCCTGCATCAAACTGCTGAAACCGGGCGGCTTATTAGTGCTTTCCACGTTAAATCGCACGCCAAAAGCGTTCGTATTGGGCATCGTTGCGGCGGAATATGTTTTTAATCTGGTTCCGAAAGGCACGCACAGCTACGCGAAATTTCTAAAGCCCGCCGAAATCGCCCGCGTATTGCGTGCGCGCGGCATGGAAGTTACCGCGCTTAAAGGCTTGCAGTACGCGCCGCTTGCCAATACCGCGCGCTTAAACGCTGACAGTTCGGTCAACTTTATCTTGGCTGCGCGCAAGCCAGATGCGGCTGAGTTAACTGATGCGAGTTAGCGGCGAAATTTGGGTGCGATTCAAAGTGGTGTTCAAAGCATGAGTTGTTTTCGAACCAAGTCTAAAAGAACCGTTCGCGCCTTTAGCCCGGCGAAGGGCAGAGCCGCACAAATACTGACGCAGCCGCGAGGTGGTGAAAAAATATTTTGGGTTGGGTGCGAGGAAATTGTGGGCCACCCACTTTAATAAATTGAGTCACTGGCTATCGACAGTGCAGTTAAAACAGTTCTTCCACAGTTAACAGTTTGAGGAGGGCTGTTTTTCCACGCTTCAAGATCAAGCCGGATGGCTTTTTCAGCCTGCGCATGCCAGCGGCGCAGCATTTTTTCTTTCTCGAACTAGATCGTGGCTCAGAAACCCTCGATGCCGTGGCGCGCAAATGTTTTGGTTACCATAAGTTTTTCCGCACCGGCGGCATGGCGCGGCGCTTTGGCAAATCCGATCCAAAGGAAGTACCGTTTCGCGTGATTGTGTCGGTGGAAAGCGAAGCGCGGCGTAATAATGTGGCAGAGGCGCTTTTGCGTATGCGCAATCCCTTATTGCGCCTTGTATGGATCAGTACGCGCGCACAAAGTGAAGCTTTGCGCCGATCTATCTACCTAGAAAACTCAGTTGGACGTGCCCGAGTGTGCTTTTTTCGGTTTGTCCGGATCTCTAGCGCCAGATATGGGGGTGACGACGCGGCGTAGTCATTCTCTGCAAGGAGGAAACAACGAAGCTGGGCGAGTCGAAAAAGGTGCAATCGGGTGCGTAGCGCTCTCACCCATTTGGTGAAGTTCGAAAAAACCCAGAAAATCATACTCAGCATAACTTTCCGAGCGCCATAGCGCGCTCAACTGAGTTTTTTAGGAGCTAACACCGCTTGCCTATCGCCAAACGGTCGAAGGGTCTGCGCACGAGATCGAGCGCGTGCGTCCGGAGGAATTCAAGCAAGCACGCAAAACGCGGGATGTGTTGGTTGCGGCTAAGACAATTTTGCAGGCGTTGTTTTGATTGTCTAATTTTCGGTGTCTCAGGAAATGAGAGAGCTCGTGAATACGCTCATCTTCGGTTTGAGTCTACCCTCGAATTTGAAGATATGTGACGATTTGTAACATTACTAATGTATGCTGATACGTTTTCCGCGTGGATGACATTTGACCAGTCAGCAGCGAAATTTAAAGTACGAATTACCGAGTGAGAGACCCGATGCGATTTTTTCTAGCTATATTTTTTTTGGTGGTCGCGACTAGTGCGCACGCGACCTTTGGCCCATTGCGCTTTTCACCTTTGTCGCCAACAACAAATGACACGCTCACGGTTTCCGTGGAAACATTTGGTTGCCACGCATTTATTGGCGGGGCAAATGGCTTTAATCGTGAAATTCAGATTGTTGGCAATGTTATTAAGATAACTGCGCCAGGAATCTCTAATTCTGATTTTGTCCTCTGCTTTTTTCCGCGTTTAGACTTTACATTTAACATTGGAAATGTGTCAGCCGGATCTTATGTTGTCGAACTAAATTTAAGGCATGATTTAAACCCAACCGTTGTTGAACTTGCACAAACTGGCGCTATTTCCGTAACTCAGGGAGCTAATAATTTAGCACCTGTACCAAGCATAGGAATTACTGGATTGCTTATTTTATTTTCTCTACTAATATTTAGTGGAATTTTCGGCATCACAAATCGTCACTAAAGGATAGAAATGTCTAGATATATAATTTTAACAATTATTTTTTTATTTAATTGTGGTGCAAATGCTGCGCAGTGGATAATAAGCTCGTCAAATGGAACTCAGAGTGCTTCTGTCCCGGTCACAGTCACTTTGACGGGTGATGGGCAGACCCGCGATGGTGATCTCACAATAATTTTTGACGAGAGCCGCCTTTCCTTGCCGGTTGCAAGTGGTGTCATTCCTGGCGCGGGTCAAAATGGTGCAAATTGTCTACGCTCTGCGTCAAATAAGGTTTTTGTTGCAAGACTTGGCGGATCACTTTTGCCTAACACGCCAACAATCTTGTGCAATTTGCCGTTTACGGTGTTGAATCCAGCACCTTCAGGTAATGCAACACTTACAGGTACGAGTGCTGGCTGCTACACAAATGTTTCTGTTTCAACGACATGTAGTGTTGTGAATGGTGCAGTAGCTGTAACTGGCACTGCGCCGCCTACACCCGTTGCTGTGACTGGCGACGTTTTTAAGTATTTATTCGTTTTGCTTTCCAATGAAGCTGGCGCGCCGACTGCAGCGCAGGTTACTGGTTTTGATTTTGCAAGCACCGCGCCACGGCCATTAACTGGGTTAAATGTGGGTGATCCGCTTTTTGCAGCAGGCGTAATACCTGTTCCAGCCACTGGCGATTTTGCAGCATATCTGGCTCAGTATCCAAACACTGCACGCGCAAAATTGGAACGGTACATATTAATTCAATATCGAACATCGACTGATTTAGTCGCTGCAAAATCATCGCTTGCGTCTGATCCGTATGTAGTCGCTGTTTACGAACCAAACAAAACTGAGTTGTTGAATGGGTCAAGTGGTAATCCGAAAGAAGCAGTGCAAGTACATTCGAAGTCTTTATTTGACCAATATCACCTCAACGTCCTAAAAATGCCCGAGGCGTGGACATATGCTGGTGGATGGGGATTAGTTGGAATTGCTGATAACGGCTTATACATTAATCACCCTGATTTGAAATCGTTTTCTGGCCCTGGATCAGTGGGTGGAAGCTTTATCCCTGGTGGAAACTTCCTGTCAAAGTATGCGCTTGATCTTGGAAACTATCCGATTAGTATCGATTTTAATGTCGATGAACTCGAGCCAGTAGTTGCTAGCGGTGTTACACCAGAAGACGCTACAGCATGCGATTTAGCAGATGGTGTGCAGGACAACTTAATGATCCCTTCGTTTGCTGGCCATGGAACAAATGTTTCTGGCATTGCAGTATCAAATGCAAATAGTGCTGACGGAATACTTGGAGTTTGCAAAAACTGCGGGCTTAGTATGATGAAAATAACTCAGACTCGTTGTATTAATGCTAGTACTCCTTTCGTGGCTATAAGTTTTGGCCCCGAGTCAACGTCTGGAGCAGTAACAATTCTCTCCCAGATTGGTGCGCAAGCGATCAATGTCAGTTTTCGAATAGCCACAACACCGGCAGCGCCTATTACTGATTTTTGTGCGGCGCAACCAAATTACGTTTTTTGCTTAGCCCTTCAGTTTGCCAAAGAAAATGAGGTCATTGTTTCTGTTGCGTCTGGCAATGATCGAGGCCGATTGGATTTCCCTGCGCGAGCAGCTTCAACAGCGGGCGTTGGCGGTATTGATGCAACACTCGCTACCTGGGATGAATCGCCGGGTTCGACGAACAGCTGCCCAACCGGATCTAACTCGCAATGTGGAACGAATTTCACTCTTTTTTCCGGTGAAAAGAAGCAGGAGATTGTGACGGCCGCAAAGGCTGTTCGAGCCACCATGTATCCAGGTGTGGATTGGAATGTTGGGTTAGGTTGTGGAGACAGTGTTGGCGGCGGCTCGGCAACAGACGGTGTGGGAGTTTGTACTGGAACATCGATGGCTGCGCCTCAAGCAACCGCTATTTACGCTTTATTGCGCTCGATCAACCCGTTGCTACTTGCCGGAGATCCAGAGACTGCTGCTTTTGGTATTCGAGATATTGTGACGACTACCACTGATCGTGCACAGGCCGGGCTACCGTGGACAGCGCAACTTGGTTATGGAATCCCTGACGCAGCTGCAGCAGCGCGTAAAGTGCTTGGTACTGTTCGCAATTCGATTGCAAAGAACAGAGCAACCCCACTCTTCGCGCTTTATGGGGCCACAACGAAAGACTATGCCGTTATGGCGACGCCACAGAATGCGATGTCATTAATTCGATACGCCGCTGCTGCTTACTCGACGGTCCCATCAGCCGGTAATTTTGTTGGCGGTGCAACCATTCCCGGTTACACAGAATTCCCACATGAAGTTACAACCCCATCGCCAGAACCACGGGCACGCGCGTACGTTTTAACAACGGAATTTGCGCCTGTAATTGATCAAAATCGTATTCTAACGCCACTGTACCTATTAGATCGCGAGCGCAATTGGCCGCTCAATTGCACACCTCTTTCGCCACCGCCAGGTGGCTGCAATAAGCTCAATCGTGATTTCATTTTACTTACCTCAATCAACCAAATGAATAACGCTGTGGTTGCAGGCTATGCTTATCGAGGCCTGCAGGGGTACGTGTTCACGACCCAGGCTATAGGTACACAAGCGATGTATCTAAAGTGCAAAACATCAGACGACGATTGCGCAATTTTTCTTGAAAATGAACGCACAGAATTTGAATCTGCTGGATACACAAGCACGTTTCCGTCTTCCAGCAGCACCATTATTGGCTATGCCTATCCCACCGGCGATAGCGATGGTGATGGTTTGGTGGATGCTATGGAATATGCCGTCGGTACCAATCCGAATTCAAGTGATTCTGATGGTGACGGTGTGGGTGACAGCATTGAGATGCCAATGAACGGCGTTTCGAATAGCGATCCGTGTAGTGGCCCGAATATCACGTGCTTAGCACCGGCACCACTTATCTTTGCGAATGGCTTCGAGTAAAAGATTCAAAATTGGCGGCTCTGGAAATTAGAGCCGCTTTGACCTATCTTGAAACATATTCCGTAAACATCACTTTCAATCGCGCCCATGAAATTTAATGCCCCCAAAGCGGTGCTGTTCGATTTGGACGGCACTTTGGTCGATAGCGCAGGCGATCTAATGGCCGCACTCGGCCACGTTCGTAAAATTATTGGCCTGACCGAGCCCACACCCGCGCATGCGGCGAATTTTGTGTCCGGCGGTGCGGCAGCCATGATGCGCGCGGGCTTACCGCAAGAATTGCATGCTGAAATCGAGCAATTACGCGACCACTTCCTCGAGTATTACGAGCAACACATCTGCGTGCATTCGAAGCTCTACCCTGGCGCGGCTGAATTGTTTAGCCGCTTAGATTCGCAAGGCATTGCCTGGGGGATCGTCACCAATAAGCCAATTGCGCTCGCCCGTAAATTGACGCAGCTGCTCAACATCGAACACGCAGCCATGTTGGGCGGCGACAGTTTAGCGCTGAAAAAACCGCATCCAGAACCGCTGCTTGCCGCGTGTCAGCAGTTGGGTGTATCCGCTGCAAACACATGGATGGTGGGCGATGATCCACGCGATATTCAGGCCGGCCAGCGCGCCGGTTGCCCGGTCACGATTGCCTGTGCGTTTGGTTATTTAGGCGACAGCTTGCCAGTCGAACAATGGGGCGCAAGCTGGGTTGCGAACTCGCTTTGGGAACTGCGGATTTAAAGATTTAAAGATTTAAGTTGGGCGCAAAGCGCTGCGCCACATAGTTATCAATCACCGCAATAAATTCCTGCGCAATATTGTCGCCGCGTAGCGTCATGGCTTTCGCGCCGTCGATAAATACCGGAGCCGCTGGTGCTTCGCCGGTTCCGGGCAGGCTAATACCAATATTCGCCTGCTTGCTTTCACCGGGGCCGTTGACAATACAGCCCATCACCGCCAGGGTTAGATTTTCCGCACCCGGATAGCGATATTTCCACTCCGGCATTTGCTCGCGTACGTGATCCTGCACGGTTTTTGCTAAGTGTTGAAAAAACGTACTCGTGGTGCGTCCGCAGCCTGGGCAGGCCGTTACCATCGGCGTGAAAGCGCGCATACCCATGGTTTGCAGCAATTCTTGCGCCACGATCACTTCTTTAGTGCGTGGCTCGTCGGGTTCCGGCGTCAGCGAAATCCGAATGGTATCGCCAATGCCTTCTTGCATCAGCACCGCAAGCGCAGCACTAGAGGCCACGATGCCTTTGCTGCCGATGCCCGCTTCGGTCAAACCCAAATGCAGCGCGTGATTCGAGCGCATCGCTAAATCCCGATACACTGCAATCAGTTCTTGCACGCCCGACACCTTACAGCTGAGCACAATGCGATTGCTGGGCAGGCCGATCTCGACAGCCTTTGCCGCGCTGTCCAAGGCCGAACGCACTAACGCTTCGCGCATCACCAGCGTTGCCGCCAACGGCACGCGCAGCTTGGCGTTGGCATCCATGAGTTCTGCGAGTAAACCTTGATCTAAACTGCCCCAGTTCACGCCAATCCGCACCGGCTTCGCGTTGCGAATTGCGTGTTCGATAATTTCGGCAAATTGGGTATCGCGCTTGCGGCCAAAACCGACGTTGCCAGGGTTGATGCGATATTTCGCCAATGCTTCGGCGCAGGCAGGTTCGTTTTGCAGCAGCGTGTGGCCGTTGTAGTGAAAATCACCAATGATCGGCACCACAATGGAACGCTGGGCAAGTGCATCACGAATGCGCGGCACGGCGGCGGCGGCTTCGGGCGTATTCACCGTGATGCGCACCATCTCGGAACCCGCGCGCACCAGCTCGGCGATTTGCTGGGTTGTGCCTTTGATATCCGCCGTGTCGGTGTTGGTCATGGACTGCACCACAATCGGCGCGCCACCGCCGACAATGACTTTGCCGATTTGAACTGCGGTTGTAATTTTACGCGTGGGGCTCACAAAGTTTGTCCGGTAAGTCGCTCAAAGGCCTGGCGGTAGCGCAAAACGGTGCCATCGATCACCGATCGCGGCAGATTCGGTGCGGGCGGCGCTTTGTCCCAATGGATCGACTCTAGATAGTCACGCGCGAATTGTTTGTCAAAACTAGGTGGGTTTTTGCCCACTACGTACTCATCTGCAGGCCAAAACCGGGAAGAATCCGGGGTGAGCATTTCGTCCATGACGATCAAATTATCTGCCTCATCAAGGCCAAATTCTAGTTTAGTATCCGCGATGATGACGCCACACGCGGCGGCATATTCCGCGGCAAATTGGTAAATCGCCAAGGTCGCGCTGCGCACTTGGTTGGCTAAATCTGCGCCAATCAATGCGACCACCGCATCGAATGACACATTTTCATCGTGATCCCCGACGGCAGCCTTGGTCGAAGGCGTAAAAATCGGTGCACCGAGCTGCTGCGCTAACGCCATGCCGCTGGGCAAAGGTATGCCACACACAGAACCCTTTGCTTGATATTCCTTAAAACCCGAGCCCACCAAATAGCCACGCGCAATTGCCTCTACGGGTAGTGCGCGTAAACGCTTGCAACGTACGCTGCGCTGGCCGTAAACGCTTGCTTCAACACCGTCCGGTAAGCCTGCCGCAAGCAAGTGATTCGCGCATAGGTGTGCGGTTTTGGCGAACCAAAAATTAGAAAGCTGAGTTAGTAGCGCGCCTTTGCCAGGAATGGGGTCCGGCAGTACCACGTCAAAAGCGCTTAGGCGATCGGTCGCCACGATCAAAAGCTCAGTGTCGCTGAGGGCGTAAACATCACGGACTTTGCCACGATGCAGCAGGGGAAAGGGAAGGTCAGAACTAAGCAGGTTGGCTGGCATATCAGGGAAATCTTAAGTGGGCGGCGCAATTCTAGCGGCTCGCGGCTTTAGCGACACCTGCCAGTGGCGTTTGCCCGAATTTGCGCCGTGGGTCACATGCAATAAGTTAAGTCGCCATTCGCACGTCATCCCCGCGCGCTTTTGTCGGGTATCCAGCCACAACAAGCCTTAACTACACTGCATTCCCGCCAAAAGCATGCAGGAATGACGAATTACGGGACGAAAATATTTTGAAAAACATGAAGGAGTTTTGCCAGAACTTACGACCTATAGGACAGAGGCAAACAAGTTTCCTGTTGCTAGGGCAACCGAAGGCCTCAAAACCCAAAAAAACTCCCGCAACTCAAGGAATATTTATGCGCGTCGGTACCGCCTCTATGCAATCCCTCAGCCAAGCCGTGGCCCTTAACCAGCCCCTGGAAAAACGCACAGGCACAGGTTCGCATCCGCACGCCTAATCAAAAACTTAAGATTTGCAGCCTATTGAAGCGGTGGCGATCAATTCATCCAGCAGCGCCATGGAAACACGCCCAGAAACCGAGAAAGGATCAATCACCGCGCGCTCGGAGTATTTGAGCACGAGGGATTGATTCACTTTGCCGAGATTGACCTGTCCCATAGTCCAGCCGGCAAAGCGGCGTTCGGTAACTTCTTCGTAGTGCAAAATCGTGACCTGATCGTGGCGCGAATCTTGTGCGATGACGTTGTAGAGCGCGTTGACCTGCCCGCGTCCGCCTTCGAGCACTTGCAAAAAGTAGTCGCCGCTATGGCACAAAATGCCGGTAATGCCGCGCTCGATATTGTTTTTGCGTGAGCTGGCGAGTATCCCCTGCATCAGCGCGGGCGTTAGCGGCTGCGCGGCGTGACTGGCATAGAGCAAACGAATCATCATAACGATCTGTGCCTTATTTCTTGTAGTTGGGTAAAAGGGACAAAAATTCGCGGCGTAAATTGGCGTCTTTCAAAAATGAACCGCGCATCACGCTGTTGACCATTTTCGAATTGCTATCTTTAACCCCGCGCCAGTGCATACAAAAGTGATCCGCTTCCATGACGATCGCCAGCCCATCCGGCTGCATCATGTCATTGAGCAAACTTGAAAGCTGAGTCACGGCCTCTTCTTGAATTTGTGGGCGGCTCATCACCCACTCGGTCAAGCGCGCATATTTCGATAAACCAATCAAATTCGAATGCTCGTTCGGCATCACACCGACCCAAACGCGGCCCAAAATGGGGCACAAATGGTGTGAACAGGCGCTGCGCACCGTAATTGGGCCAACGATCATCAACTCGTTCAAATGCTCAACGTTCGGAAACTCGGTAACGGGCGGGGCGCTAACATAGCGGCCGCGAAAAATTTCGTTCAAATACATTTTAGCGACACGTCGGCCGGTATCGCGGGTGTTATGGTCGGTTTCGGTGTCAATCACCAACGCATTTAATACACTGCCCATCTTAGCGGCAACTTCTTCTAGCAACTCCGCTAACTCGCCTTCTTCAACAAACTCGGCGATATTATCGTTTGCGTTAAAACGCTTTTTTGCAAGCTTGATCCGAGCCCGAATCCGTTCGGAAACGGGCGGTATGCTCAAATCTGTAGTCTTGACCTCGGCCGCGACCAAAGTGCTTATTTGCGACGGTGCTTTCATTAATTTAGTAGGCATGGATCAGTATGCGCTCATTTCAGGTTCGCTAGCCGCACGATGCAGGAGTGCGGGTTGAGTGACTGTGAAACATCATCTACTAATCATTCAACCAATGCAAAAAATCTATTTTTAGTAGCCCGCGTGAACAACGGAAGCAAACTCGCGCATTTGCGAATTGTAAAGCGAAAACTAAAAACCCCGCCGAGGCGGGGTTTCTATCACTGCTTGAATTCTTCGCTGCAAATTACGCAGCAACAACGCTGACGTAACTGCGCATGACCGGGCCGCCTTTGTGGAACTTGACAACACCGGCGGTCAATGCGAACAAAGTGTGGTCGCGGCCTAGGCCTACGCCTGTGCCGGGGTGAAACTTGGTGCCGCGCTGACGCACAATAATGTTGCCTGGTTCAATCACTTGGCCACCATACATTTTTACGCCGAGGTATTTTGGGTTTGAATCGCGACCGTTGCGGGTTGAACCGCCTGCCTTCTTGTGTGCCATGACTTAGCTCCTGCTAGCAATGATTTGCGCTAATTGTTATTAGCTTCGCAAGCAGACTAATTTTAGCCGCATGCGAAGCTCAATTTAAAGTGAAGTTACGCGCTGATCGCGGTGATTTCAACTTCTGTGTAATATTGGCGATGACCTTGCTGCTTGCGAAAGTGCTTGCGGCGACGGAATTTCACAATGTGCACTTTATCAGCGCGACCTTGACTCAAAACCTTCCCACTAACAACTGCGCCAGCGACGGTCGGCGCACCGATTTTTACGTCGTCGCCTTCGCCTAACATCAATACGTGATCAAACGCGACGTCGGAACCTGCATCGAGTTCGAGTTTTTCAATTTTTAGTACATCGCCTTGCTTGGCTCGGTACTGTTTACCACCGGTTTTGAATACTGCGTACATCGTCCGATCCTTGACATGCGTACAACAAAGAAGCGGGAGCATAATCGCGCTGTACTTGCCTGGTCAAGGCGCTATCATCGTGCGGCCGTCGAAAACCGGTCATATTGCCAGGGGGCATTCATGTTAGTAGTCTGTCGTCAACAAGGTGCCGCGTAATCAGCGACACGGCACGAATGAGTCACTAGAATGTTAGCAATCACTATTATGGTAGGAAATGGGCATGTTTGATGTATTGCTGAAAGAACTTGCGAAGCGCCTGAATTTGGGTGGCAAAATAGACGGTAGTGCCTCGCTCTCAGGGGCTAACGCATTGCTGGGCATGCTTCTCAGTTTAATGTTTGATGAAAAACGCGGCGGCTTTTCTGGCTTTATTGATCGCTTTCGCGCCAAAGGTCTAGGCGACGCAGTCACGTCTTGGTTTGGCAACGGTGAGAACAAGAGCTTGAGTACCGCCCAATTGGAATTAGTGCTTGGGCCGCAAGTATTGGCGCAAATGGCTTCACGATTAGACTTGGCCCCTGGTGTCGTCGCGACTGCACTGGGGCAGCTGATTCCCACCGTAATCGACAAACTTTCGCCTGATGGCCGCTTACCGAGTGGTTCGGTTGTACCCGATGTTGCAAAGAGTTATGTGGGCAGTTTCAGCGATTTCGCCAGTACCGCCGTCTTGCCCGAAACGATCGCAACTCATGCAGCGCAGCACACTTTGGAACATGGGCCGGTTAGCGCAAGCTCAAGCAATTCAAAACTTTGGCTGTTGCTGATTCCGATATTGATCGCGCCGCTGTTTTTCATCAAACAGTGTTCGCACCTGCCCGATGCGCCTGCGCAATCCGCGCCGCCAACCTCAATTTCAGTAGAGCCGGCTGGTGCCCCAATTAGTGAGTCCGTAACTACAGAACCCGCAATAATTGAACCCGTAACTACAGACCCCGCAACTACAGACCCCGCAACTACAGAACCCGCAGTAATTGAACCCGTAACTACAGAACCCGTAACTACTGACGGTAAATAATTATTATGCTTACATTAGCAACTGCCTTATTTGCTGCAAACAGTGCTGCTGCCCCGATCGACCCTGAAGTTTTAGCGCAATTAGGGCATGCCCAGTCGGAATCCGCGGCTTTTTTAGTGGTGTTAAAAGACGCGAGCGATAGCAACGCCGTGCGAGCAGGCTTGGTCGGCGAAGCCCGGCTCAAGCACGTATTTGAGGCGCTGCATGCACAAGATCAGGGTTTACGTGAATTTGCCCGCGTACATGCCATTGAATCCGCTGAGCGGTTTTGGCTGGTAAATACGCTGCTTGTTACCGGTGACTCAGCAAAATTGCAAAGCCTTGCCAGTGACCCGCAAGTCAGCGCGATCAAGGCCAACAGTTTGTTGCGCTTCAAAACGCCGATTATTGAATTTGGTGCCGCGCATGATGAGCAAATGGGGCCAAGCGCGATTCGCGCCGCAACACCGGGGCAGGTTCTGACGGGTGCGACCCAGCTTTGGGCTTTGGGCATTAAAGGTGCTGGCGTCGTGATTGCCGGTGAAGATACCGGCTACGCGTGGCAGCATCCAGCTTTGCTCAGCAAATACCGCGGTTGGAATGGCACGGTCGCCGAGCATAACTACAACTGGTTTGACGGCATCGCGGACAACAGTCTAGGTACGGGCGGCAGCTGCGGAATTAATAGCTTACAACCCTGTGACGATGGCAGCCATGGCACCCACACCATGGGCACCATGGTGGGCGACGATGGTGCTGCGGAACAAGTCGGTGCGGCACCTGATTCAAAATGGATCGGTTGCCGCAATATGAATCAAGGCGATGGCCGCCCATCAACGTATCTGCGCTGTATGCAGTGGATGCTGGCACCAACGGATTTGACTGGCGCTAACCCGGATATCAGTAAAACACCGCATGTAGTTAATAATTCATGGGGCTGCCCACCGTCGGAAACCTGCACGGTGCCCGACGTTTTGCAAGCTGGCGTCGCGAATCTGCGCGCGGCGGGGATTTTGTTTGTTGCCGCCGCGGGAAATAGCGGAAACGGCGGCTGTGGCACCGTGTCTGACCCGCCGGCAATCTATCCAGAAACATTTACCGTCGGCAATATCACCTTGCAGTCCACCATGAATTCTGGCTCCAGTCGCGGGCCGGTAACCGTCGATGGCAGCAATCGCCGCAAGCCTGATGTATCTGCTCCTGGGACGTCCATTCGCTCCAGCATTCCGCCCGCCAGCTACGCTAGCTTTAGCGGCACCAGCATGGCCTCGCCGCATGTTGCGGGTGCGGCAGCCTTATTAATGAGCGCATTTCCCGCCTTAAAGCGCGATCCAGACGCAGTCGAGGCCTTGCTTGAACGCACTGCAGTCCCGATTACGCTGACTTTGAGTTGCGGTGGCATTGGCACCAATATCTGGCCAAATAACATTGCTGGTTTTGGCCGAATCGACGTTTATGCCGCCTATCAAGCACAGTTGGCGGCGCAAGAAGGGTTTCAAAACGGCTTCGAGTAAGCGCGCTGACGAAAACTGGCATCGCGCAGCGGTGATCATCTAGCGCTGGCGTTGCGGGACGGCTTTCCTCCTAGATATCAGTGGGCATTACTTTTGCGCTGGCAAGCGCAAAGCTAGCGCCATTTTTTCAGCACTTGCGCGATCAATTTCCGAGGCGAGGCAGCATGCGCGCAAAGCGGGCAAGGCGTTGGATAACAGCGCGCGCGCGCCTTCAATATCGCCGCTGCGTTGCAGTTCGCGCGCGCGATCCAGATCAATCTGCGCAATCAAAGGGTGATTGGCGGGCAGGCTTTGCACGGCCTCGCTGCGCGCGCGGGTCAAATCTGCCCGCGCCTCCTCAAATTGACCGCGCTGGCTCAGCACCATGGCGCGCACACGACGTGCACGCGCACGCCAAACGTGCGGCGCTGAGAACGTTGCCTCCAAACGTTTACACGCATCGTCTGCGAAGCCTTGTGCCTGCATCAACTGACCTGAGATTAATGCGGCGCGCACTGCTCTGAAGGTGTGCAGTGCCACCGGGAAACTATCCGGCCCCTGCGCCGCCGCTGCACGCTTTTGCAGCGCTAGCAAGCGCTGTACCGCCAGGTTTGCGTTGCCGGTTAGCGCGAGCACGCGCGCCAGATTGCTCTCCACTAACATCCGTTCGGCATCATCTACCGGTCGATCCTTTATTAGTATCGCTGCCGCTGCCTGACAGTTCGTTAGCGCTAGCGCATAGTTTCCAAGGCCTGTCTGCGCGTCACAGCTGTTGTTGAGTAACAAAGGATTGTGATCCCGATCAGGGCCGCCCGCAGCTTGCGCGATGGCGGCGGATTGGTCGTACATGCTTTGCGCCTGCGCGAAGCGGCCGAGCTGGGACAACAGCACCGCGCGATCATTGTAAAGCCCGGTGGCGCGCAACCCCGTGTCGCCAATAAGGCGCTTTTGCTCGGAAATCGCGCGGGCGAAAGCGGCGTCCGCCAATTCCAGTCGGCCTAAGCCTTGCTGAGCAAGCGCACAAAGGCGCTCAAGCTCGATGCGCAAGCTTTGATCTTCATTCGGATACTGATCCAGCATCGCTAGTGCGTCTTGCGCAGCATTCAACATCGGCGCGAAATCACGTTCGCCAAAGGCAAGATCTGCGCGGGTTTGTAGCGCGAATATCCGCAAGCTAGGCGGCACTACGGTATTTGGTTGCAACAATTCTTCCGCGCTGGCTAGCGCAGCATGGGCCTTGGAAAAATCGGAAGTTCCCACGTAGGAGTGCACCAATGCGAGCTGGGATCGCAGTGCCAAAATTTTGTCATCAGGGGCAAATTGTGCGCGCAACTGCGCCGCAACCAAGGTATTTTCGAGCGCCTGATCGCGTTTGTTTTGATCATTCATGTCGCTCTGAATTAATGCCAGCGCCGCGTGACGCTCCGCGAGCGCCAGCGCAGAATAGCGATCCGCTGCACTTTCACCAGAAATACTTTGTTGCAGTAAGGTTGCGGCCTTCGCGCCTTCACCCAGTACTTGATACAACGATCCCAGCTGCGCCGCGTATTCACGTGCAAGCACCGGATCGCTTGGCGGCGCGTCACGTAGATGCTGTTCCGCGCGTGCGATCAACGCCGATGGCTGCACGGGTTGCCCCATCGTTTGCGCAGGTGCCAGCGCTGCAAACATGTCGGAGAAAAAATCAACCACGGCCTGTGATCGCAGCAGATTCTGCTCTGAACTAAGCGCTGCCGCACGCGCCTGGGCTTGCGCCACCAGCGCTTTAGCGCGCTCCTGATCTATGCGAACGACAAATCCGGTGACCGTTAGGAAAACAATCATGCCTATGGACACAGCGCGCCAGTTTCGCACTAAAAATTTGCGGGTTCGATACCACGCTGAATCGGGTGCCGCACGCACGGGCTTGCCAGCGCGCCAGCGCCCAATGTCATCGCGCATCGCCTCAATACTGGCGTAGCGTGCGCCAGGGTTTTCATTTGTTGATTTGTTCAATATGCCAGCAAGGTCTGGGTCAATTTGTACCGCTGCCAGCGCTGGCGTAGATGGGCTGCCATCGGGTTTGACGCCGGTCAACAGCTCACGCAGCAGCATGCCGAAGGCGAACACATCGGTGGCGGTCGTAATGGCGCGGCCTGCCGCTTGCTCCGGGCTGGAGTAGCCCGGCGTCCACGCCCGCGTTTGCGTGTCGCTCCTGCCGGCTTCACTGTCAATCAATGCGGCAATACCAAAATCTAGCAGCTTGGGCACGCCGTCGCTGCGCACCAAAATGTTCGCCGGTTTCAAGTCCCGGTGTATCACTAAGCGCTGATGCGCATGGCTAATGGCGTCGGCAATTTGATCCATCAGCGCCAAACGCGCGGCGCGCGACAAATTATTTTCTGCGGCGTACTGGGTGATGCTGCTGCCCTCAATGAATTCCATCACCAAATACGGCTGGCCGTCGCTGGTTTCACCACCGTCTAGCAAGCGCGCAATATTCGGGTGATCCAGCTGCGCCAAGATTTGGCGTTCGCGCCGCAATCGCGCGTGGCCATCGGCGCTGGGGAAACCACGCAACACCTTGATTGCTGCCGTTTGCGTGTACTGACCATCCATGCGTTGCGCGAGATAGACCGTGCCCATGCCCCCTGCGCCAATTTCAGCGCCAATTTGCCACGCGCCCAGCTGCTGGCCGCCCTGCAAGCTGTTGGCCTGCGTGTGCCCGTGTGCAATCGAGGTCGCGAGCGGATCGAGCGGATCCTGATCGGCGTCCAGTAATCGCAGCAATTGCGTGCGCCGCGATGGTGCCATTTGCTGCAATGCTAGCGCGCGCGCCGATGCGTCCAGCGGCAAAAGTGCAGCGAAATCCTTTTCCAGTTCGGTGAAGCTAGTCATGCGTTCTTACCTTGTTGACCTGGCTTACCTGACTTACTTGACTCAATTGATCCTTCAGCCAAGCGCGCGCAAATCGTAAATCACGATCTATTGTACTGACCGACAACGTCAGCGCTGCCGCAATTTCCTCGCGCTCGAAGCCGCCAAAATAGGTGAGTTCGACTATTTGCGCGTGCCGCGCGTTGTTGCGCGACAGCGCCTCCAAGGCGTCGTTCACACGCACGAGGTCTAAATCTGCATCTTGGCTTTCGGCTAGCTTTTGGGCGCTGTCAAGTGGTTCTTTCTGGGCGCCACTATCGCGTTTATTGGCAAGCCTGCGGCGTGCATGATCGATCAGTACCTGCCGAGTCGCCTGTGCAACGACATAAAAAAAATGCTTGCGATCTACCCAATTTCCACCAGCACCATCCGCGCCCAATAGCCGCAACAGCGATTCATGCGCAAGTTCGGTGGCGCTCAGGGTCACCCCTGCCTGCTTTCGCATATTGCGCTCGGCAATGTCATGCACCTGCTGATACACCAGCGCAAAAAAGCGCTCCCGCGCGTGCAGGTCGCCGCCCTGCCAGGCGTGCATGAGCTTAGTGAGATCAGCCGGCGAGGTGGGCATATTGTCAGTCATAAGAAAAGCGTAGCACAGCACCTAATCTGTCGACGTGATAACCCGCAGCGACGCGCTTCACAGTGCGGCGGCGATCTTCACCCTAGTTTTTGCGAGCCCAAGCACCGAATGCTAGTTCTTCCCATGAATTTGCGTATTTGCTATTCGAGATGAACTTTATTCGATGGGACACCGCAATGATCAACAAAAGTTTCACGTTAGTGATGACGTTTGCACTCGCCAGCGCGGCGCAGGCGCAACCCGTCACCGGCCGCATTACTGGCGCTGCCAGTCCACCGCTGCAAAGCGTCACCGCACTGCAATTTCCCAGCGTCAGCCCGGACGGTAGCAAGATTTTCTTTACCTCGGCATCGAATGCGATCACGCCGCTGTTCAATGGCTCGGGCAATGTCTATCGCTTTGAATTAGCGACTGGCGAATTTAAAATCGCCAGCCGTAACCCGAGCACCGGAAACCCCGGTAGCGGCAATTCGTTTTTTCCAGCACCGTCACGCGATGGCCGCTTTGTTGCCTTTGAAAGCTTAGCGAATAACCTAGGGCCGCTAGGCGGCACCAACGAGATCTATCGCAGTGACTTAGACACCGGTGCGCTCGTGCGCGCCAGTGAAAGCGCCAGCGGCACGGTGGGTAACGATCAATCGCGCAACCCATCGATCTCGGGCAACGGTCAAATAGTGGTCTATCAGTCCTTTGCCAGCAATCTAGTGGCGTCCGATACCAACAATTTTGCGGACGTGTTTGCTAAGGATCTCAGCACCGGCGCAGTACAGGTAATCAGCTTGAATGCCAGCGGCCAATTTGGCAATGGCAACGGCGAGGTGCAGCCAGTGAACGCGATTTCAGCAGACGCGCGTTTTGTGGTGTTTTCTAGCACTGCGGCTAATATGTCTGGCAGCAATAGCGCAGGCACCGCGCAAGTGTATTTGCGTGATCGCAATACGAACAACACCAGTTTGATGAGTGCCGCAAACACTGGCGCTGCGGCCAATAGTCAGTCCGATCAGGCGTCCATTTCAGCAAACGGCCGCTTTGTCGTGTTTCGTTCGTTTGCCAGCAATTTAATTGCCGGTGCCAACAATCGCATATACGTGCGTGACCTGCAAAGCAATATCCTGGCTTCCGTGCCGCTGCCGTTGGGCAGCGCGGTAACGCCGCCGCTGAACACCAATGCCATTGCCTGCAATCAAGCCAGAGTGAGTGATCTTGGCGAAGTCCTGTTTTCCTGCTCGATTGCGTCGCCGGTGCCTGCTCAGGCGTTTCTGTTTCAGCCTGGCACCGCGCAGCTCAGCTTGGTCAGTCGCGACGTCGGAAACGCCAGTGGTTTTGGTAACGCAGCCAGCGCCAGCGCGCTTGGCATCAGCGCGGCTGGCAATGTGATCGCGATTGAATCACAGGCCAGCAATCTAGTTTTGGGCGACACCAACGGCGTCAGCGATGTTTTCTATCGCACGATCGGCGCGCCTTCGAATTTGATTTTCTCGAATGGCTTTGAGTGATTCCACGACAAAGCTTGAATACCCACGTTAGGAGCACACTATGTTTAACCGAAAACGTTTATTCGCAGCAGCGCTGATGCTGATCTGCAGCAGCGCCGCCATGGCGCAGAGCACTTTTGTCGTCACCAATGCCGGCGATGCCGGTCCAGGTTCGCTGCGCCAAGCCATCAACCACAGTAATAGCAATGCGGATCGAAGTGATATCCGATTCAATATCAATCCAGCGGTTTCCGGGCCTGGGCCGTGGGTTATCCGTCTAGTAAGTGAACTGCCGGCATTTACCGCACCCGTTTCAGTGCTCGGCTATAGCCAGCCCGGCGCAATCCTCGCAAGCTTTCCACTCAATGCAAGGCTGATGATTGAGATTTCCGACAGCGCGTTGAGCGCCGCCGGATTGCCGCCCGCTAATCGCGGTGGCGCGCTTATTTTTATTCGCGGCTCAGAGGGCAGTATTCTGAGCGGTATCAGCTTTACCGGCGGACGTGGGGGGGAATCCAGTGCGATTCTGGTGATGGCCAATGCAGTGCAGGTGCGCAGTAACTGGATCGGCATTGCGGCGAATGGCGTTCAATCGACGTATAGCGGCGTGGCCATTGCTGCTATCGCAGCGGATAGCGTCAATATCGGCGGCAATACGAGTACTGAGGGAAATTTAATTGGCGGCACTTCCGACAATGCAATCATGCTTTGCGGAACCGGCCATCGCGTCCGCCATAATTGGGTGGGATTTGATCGAAACGGCGGCTCAGGATTGGCAAACTTCGTAAGATCGGGGATCCTTTCCGGCAAAATCGGCTACGACGTTACGGCAGGAGAAGTGATGTACTCGCCGGCCGTGCAGCAGAGTTTTTTTGGTTTGCGCAACAGC
>JBBQBR010000001.1:0-27632 GCA_038317875.1 Lysobacterales bacterium | reverse complement strand
TGCATTAAAGTATTCAAATCCTTATCGCCACGCCCAGATAAGTTCACCAAAATCAATGCCTCTTTAGGCAACTCTTTCGCCCGCTTAATGGCATACGCCAGCGCGTGCGCGGTTTCTAGCGCCGCCAAGATACCTTCTTGCCGCGCGAGTAGATGAAACGCTTCTAATGCTTCGGTATCGGTGGCACCGACATATTGGGCGCGGCCCAAATCATTTAACCAAGCGTGTTCTGGGCCTACGCCTGGATAATCTAAGCCCGCGCTGACGGAGTGCGTTTCGGTGATTTGGCCGTGCTTGTCGGTCAAAAGATACGTTTTGTTGCCGTGCAAAACACCCGGCACGCCTCGGTTAATGCTGGCTGCATGTTCCGCAGTATCTAAGCCACGCCCAGCGGCTTCGACGCCAACTAACTTGACGCTCACGTCATTCAAAAACGGATGAAAAATGCCAATAGCGTTACTGCCACCGCCGACACACGCAACAATTTCGTCTGGTAATCGGCCGTGTTGCTTCAGCATTTGTGCGCGCGCCTCGCGCCCAACCACGGCATTGAAATCACGCACCATTAGCGGATATGGGTGCGGCCCAGCGACGGTTCCGATCATGTAAAAAGTGTCCGCAACATTAGTCACCCAATCCCGCAGCGCTTCGTTAAGCGCGTCTTTCAGCGTCTTGCTACCGCTTTCCACGGGCTTTACAGTCGCGCCCAACAATTTCATGCGAAATACATTGGGCTGTTGCCGTGCGATGTCTACCGAGCCCATATAGACCACGCATTCTGCCCCCATGCGCGCGGCAACCGTGGCGCTGGCGACGCCGTGTTGACCTGCGCCCGTTTCAGCGATGATGCGTTTCTTACCCATGTGCTTTGCCACCAGCGCTTGGCCGACGGTGTTGTTGATTTTGTGCGCGCCGGTGTGATTTAGATCTTCGCGCTTGAGTAATATCTGCGCGCCACCCAAAAGTCGACTTAAGCGCTCGGCATGATAGATCGGACTCGGGCGCCCAACATAATCGGCTAAATCACGATCAAGTTCTGCGATAAACGCAGGATCATCGCGCAAGCTCAGATACGCTTCAGTCAGCTGCTCAAGCGGGTACATGAGCGTTTCGGCAACGTAAGAGCCGCCAAATTCGCCAAAATGCCCGCTTGCATCGGGGCCGCTCATATAGTCTATGGCGGGCTCGTGTGGCGATGACTCACTTGAGCCGGGTTCATTCGGGGCGGGTTCGTTAAGTGCTGTCTTAATTATTTCCACTGCTTTTCTCGTCTGATATTTCAAATTAGCGCGGCATTAACCGTTTGTACAAACTGACGCATTTTTTCTGCGTCCTTAATTCCAGGACTGGATTCAATACCGCTACTAACATCAACGGCATAGGGTTTTAGTATGCGAATGCCTGACGCTACATTAGCTAACGTCAAGCCACCGGCAAGAATCAAACAGCTAGGTGGGCTGTGAAGCGTCAAATTAGTAACACTGGACCAGTCAAAACAATGCCCGCTGCCACCGATTTTATCTGTGCCCAGCAACGAGTGGGAATCTAACAGCAATGCACTCGCTTGTCTGAACGTAATAGCACATTCAGCCAAATCTGGCGCATCTGCCATCGGGATCGCTTTAATAAATGGCAGACCAAAACTCGCGCAAAAGGACGAATCTTCCGCGCCGTGAAATTGCAGCATCGAAAATTTTGCTTGTGATAGCGTCGCGCGCACTACTTCTGCGTTCGCGTTTTGAAAAAGCCCCACCGAATGTACAAATGGCGGTGTGGCCCGCACTAATGCTGCCGCTAGTTCAATATCAACGTAACGTTTACTCGCCGGCACGCAGACAAAGCCAAGCGCTGCTACGCCTAAATCGGCGGCCAGCAGCACGTCCTCAGCGCGGGTCAGCCCGCAAAATTTAATTCGCGTTACACCCATAACGGCATTAGAGCCATCTCCATAGACACCCTAAGCCCCCCCAATTCCAAATTCTTCTGGCCAACCGCTATTTGGATCCCACAGTTCTAAATCAGGTGCGGCACAGAAGGGCTCTGGCAATCCTGCTGCAGCGGGGTATTTCGGGCCGATAAATACCAAGCCACCCGCTGGCGCTGTGGCACCTGCAAGCGAGCGATCTTTCGCAGACAATACAGCACGAATCCACTCGGGCTTTTGCTCACCGCGGCCAACTACAAGCAGGCTGCCGACCAAATTGCGCACCATGTGGTGCAAAAAAGCATTCGCTTGCACACGGAAATTCAGCACTTTGCCATCGCGTTCGATATCCAAGCGATCCAACCTTCGCCATGGGCGCTTCGCTTGGCAGGCGACGGTGCGAAAGCTAGTAAAGTCCTGCTGACCTATCAGTGAATTCGCGGCTTCCTGCATCGCAGGAACATCCAGCGGCTTGCGCTCCCAGGCCAGAGTGCGCGCGCTTAAACCGGGCCGGGCTTGGCGATTTAACAAGCTGTAGCAATATTCGCGTGCCAACGCGCTATAGCGCGCGTGGAAATCATCGGCAACTTGGCCCGCCCAATGCACCGCCATGCTATCGGGCAAATTCGAGTTCGTGCCAAGCATCCAGGCGCGCGCGCTGCGCTCTACCGGCGAATCAAAATGGACCACTTGACCGCTGGCATGTACCCCAGCGTCAGTCCGGCCCGCGCAGTTCACGACAATGGCGGAATTTGCAACGACGCTGAGCGCCTTTTGCAAACTCTGCTGCAACGTTATACCAACTGCCTGCGATTGCCAGCCGTCGTACTCGGTGCCGTCATATTCGACGGCCAGCGCGTAGCGCGGCATCGCGGCTAACTGAAAGGCTTAGGAGACGAACAGCGCGCGCATCTTCTTAAATGCGTTTGCTTCAATTTGACGAATTCGCTCTGCCGACACGCTGTACTCCGCAGCCAGTTCATGCAGCGTCGCCTTTGGCTCCGCCAACCATCGACGTGAAACGATATCGCGGCTGCGCTCGTCCAACTTTTCTAGACCTTCGTGCAAAACGTCTAGATTCGAGGACTCAAGCTGAGCGTTTTCAAAGGTATCAAAAGGGTCAATATTGTTTTGATCCACTAAGAACGCTACCGGCGATGGCCGCGCATCTTCAGAATCATTAGCAGGCGCATCGAATGCGACATCCATGCCGTTCAACCTCGCCTCCATTTCGCGCACGGTTGCTGGCTCTACACCCAGCTCATCTGCAACGACCTGGACTTCTTTCGCATTCATCCAACCTAAGCGCTTTTTCATGCGACGCAGATTAAAGAACAGTTTTCGCTGCGACTTAGTGGTCGCAATTTTGACGATACGCCAGTTTTTCAGGATAAATTCGTGAATTTCGGCCTTGATCCAGTGCACAGCAAAGCTAACCAAGCGCACGCCGACCGTCGGATCAAAGCGCTTCACTGCTTTCATCAAACCAATATTGCCCTCTTGAATCAAATCACCCACGCCCAAGCCATAGCCTGCGTAGCCGCGCGCAACGTGTACGACAAAACGCAAGTGTGCCATGATCAGTTCACGCGCCGACTCCAAATCGTTGTCGTCACGCAAACGGGTTGCAAGCCACTGCTCGTGCTCAACGGTCAGCATTGGGTAGGCATTGACCGTACCGATGTAGGCATCAAGACTACCAATTGCCGAGTTCGCAAACGTCGGAAGCCCAGCCATAGCTTGGCGTGGCAACGTCATTGCCGTCGACGTCGCACCAGAACCAAAATGATCCGCTCTTAAAGTGTTGGCCATTTGTGCATTAAACATTGTGTGTATCCTTTGTATCGTTCAAGCGTGAGTACTACATCGCGCAAGTAGCTCTAAAGTATAGAGGATTGCGAGTTAAAAACTAAAATTCTAAGACTTTACACATCGTACTTTTCGGGTTTTGTTAAGACCTGCGTTTTTCCTAGGATCGAATTTTGCCCAGCATATAGTGACCAGTCATGCAGTTCAGTGCGGCAGCGAACTACATTGACGCCTAGACATTGGTTTAGTTCCATATTTGTCGAACAATCCGCTCGAAGCATTGTATTTGGGCAAAACTTGCAATTCCAAGTCCTTGTTCGAATAATTTCGATCAATGCCGTCTATAGTGCAATCGCGCATGCTTCAACTGAACTTTCAAGCATTCGCTAGGCTTTTCAAGAACACATCTCCCATCTCCACTTCCAAGGATCATCATGGAATATCGCGCCCTAGGCCGCACCGGCCTAAAAATTTCAGCATTATCCTTTGGTGCCTGGATCACCTTTGGAAGCCAGCTAAAAATCAATGAAGTCAAAGACTTACTCAGTTGTGCCTATGATTTCGGGGTAAATTTTTTCGACAACGCTGAGTCTTACTCGAATGGCGCCGCAGAAGAATTGATGGGCCAAGCATTTGCTGAGCTTGGCTACCCGCGTGACTCGTGGTGTGTGTCATCTAAAGTTTTCTTTGGTAGCGCCAAGGATCCAAAGCCAACTCAAAAAGGCCTCAGCCGTAAGCACATCCATGATGCCTGCAACCAGTCACTGGTCAGACTGAAAGTTGACTATCTGGATATGTATTTTTGCCACCGGCCTGACCCCGAAACGCCGGTCAGCGAGATTTGTTGGACCATGCACCAGCTGATCATGACGGGCAAAGTGCTTTATTGGGGCACCTCAGAATGGTCAGCAAAGGAAATTATGTCGGCGCATGACTACGCAAACAAACACAATCTAATCGGCCCACAAATGGAGCAGCCTCAATACAACTTACTCCACCGCGAACGGGTGGAACGCGAATATTTGCCCCTTTACGAAAACATTGGTTTGGGAACCACCATTTGGTCACCGCTAGCGTCTGGCATTTTGAGTGGCAAGTACCGCAGCCGCGAAGCGTTTGCCAAAACCAATAGATTTAGTTTGCCTGGGCTGGAATGGCTGCAAAAATTCGCGCTTGGCGAGCAGCCAGAACAAAAATTTGGTCAGATCAAGCGGCTCAACCACATTTCTGACGCCGCAGGCATCCCTCTGTCGCAGCTTGCACTTGCGTGGTGTCTACGTAACCCCAACGTATCCAGCGTTATCTTGGGGGCATCGAACCGCAAGCAGCTTGAGGAAAATTTTGGCGCTTTAGATGCGCGGAAAAAACTCACTGACAATCTGCTCAGCGAACTAGAACTTGCTTTGATTGGGCTTTGACGGCGCGAAAACTGGCAACAAATTAATGTAGTGCTAAGTAAATTAGATGATTTTTTAGTGTCAACTAATAATTGATGTAGTAAACAACTCTTTACTTTTTAAGACCTCCAAAGGCTAAATCATGCTTCAAATTGGCGATCAAGTACCGGAATTTTCCTTAAGCGCTGATGGCGACAAAGCCGTTAGCAGTGCCAGCCTAAAAGGTACGCGCTTTGTGCTGTATTTTTATCCAAAAGACGATACGCCAGGCTGCACCACTCAAGCGTGTAGCTTTCGCGATAACCTGCCCGCTTTTAACGCGGTATCCATCCAGATATTTGGCGTCAGCGCCGACAGCGGGGCTGCGCATGACAAATTCGTTAAGAAGTTTGGCCTCAACTTTCCACTTATTAGCGACCCAAGCCGCGCATTAATTGAAGGCATGGGGGTATGGGTAGAAAAAAGCATGTACGGGAAAAAATACATGGGTATCGCGCGCGCCACCTTTGTTATTGACGCTGCAGGGAAAATAGAAAAGCTTTGGGAAAAGGTAACCCCAGCTGGCCATGCTGAGCAAGTTCTTGCCTATCTTGCAGGCGAAACAGACGCGCCGGGGAAAAAGCCAGTGACAAAAAGGGCAGTGACAAAAAGGGCAGTGACAAAAAAGCCAGCGTCAAAAACCGTGAAAAAGGCACTCTAATGTTCCCTGTTACCCGTATGCGGCGTATGCGTAAAGATGAGTTTTCTCGCCGCCTGATGCGCGAAAATCTGCTGACCAGCAATGACTTAATCTGGCCCGTATTCGTGTTGCCAGGAAAAAACCGTATTGAGCCGATTGCCTCGATGCCTGGCGTAGATCGTGTTAGCGTCGATATACTGATTGCCCGCGCCACCGAAGCGTTCGAACTTGGCATCCCCGCTATCGCGCTGTTTCCCGTCATTGACGACAGCTTGAAAAGCCTTGATGCCGCAGAAGCATTTAATCCCAAGGGGTTGGTTCAACAAACTGTGCGCGCGCTAAAGGTGAGCCTGCCGGATTTAGGCGTCATTACGGATGTAGCGCTGGATCCATACACCAGTCATGGTCAAGATGGCTTGATCGATGCCATGGGCTATGTTGAAAATGATGAAACAAATGCGGTGTTGGTGCGCCAAGCATTGAGCCACGCCGAAGCCGGCTGCGATGTCGTAGCACCGTCCGATATGATGGACGGACGCGTGTTGCGTATCCGCGAAGCACTAGAGGCGGAGAACTATCGCAATACGCGCATCATGGCGTACTCGGCAAAATACGCAAGCGCCTTCTACGGCCCATTTCGTGATGCAGTGGGCTCCGCCGGCGCGCTCGGCAAGTCCAATAAATACAGCTATCAAATGGACCCAGCCAATAGCGATGAGGCGCTGCGCGAGATTGAACTGGATTTAGCCGAAGGTGCCGACATCGTTATGGTTAAGCCCGGAATGCCCTACCTAGACATTGTGCGTCGTGCGAAAGACAAATTTGGTGCGCCGTTGGCTGTTTACCAAGTCAGCGGCGAATACGCCATGCTCAAGGCGGCGGCGCTGAATGGCTGGTTAGACGAACGCGCTGTAGTGATGGAGTCATTGCTGGCATTCAAGCGCGCCGGTGCAGATGCTATTTTAAGCTACTTCGCCGTCGACGTTGCCCGATGGCTACATAAATAAATGAACGCTGAACAATTTCACTGGATTTGAAAATCTTTCTTTTCAAAAGTTAAAAAAGTCAGGTAGAGTTCCAGTGCGAGTTTCGTAGTCCGAATTTCTACTGCGCTGATTAGAACCCTTCAAACGGATTTAATCATTTTGCTAGTCTTGAGCCTCAAACCGCGCAACACTGCTTCAAAACAGTAATTAACATACAAATAATTAGGTAAGACTCAAAATGGCACTAGGTACAGTAAAGTGGTTCAACGATTCCAAAGGCTTCGGCTTTGTGACCCCAGAAGCAGGCGGCGAAGATCTTTTCGCACACTTCTCAGCAATCAATATGCCCGGCTTCAAGAGCTTGAAGGAAGGCCAACGCGTCTCCTTTGACATCACTGACGGCGCTAAAGGCAAACAAGCCTCAAACATTCAATCTGCTTAATTGCAAGTTGCTTAAAAAACCCCGCTTCGGCGGGGTTTTTTATTTGCGGGACAAAAAGTCATATCTGTCTGCGACAATGCCCTTACGCAGAAAGTTATTTGAAACAGCGCCCTACCCTTCCGCACAAATTCTGCTTTCCGGCATTACGACGATAACTTAAAAAAACCTTCGTCACTCTCGCGTCGAACTGTACCCGCTTACCGCAATATCAAATTGCTGGGAACCGGAGAAACTGGTCCAACTGCCGCTACCGCTGACATATTTTTGCGTGTGTTTGATTTCAAGACGGAATTTGCCATCGTTGTCATCGTCGCCGGGCTCCTCCAAAACAATGCTGTAAACACTCCAGGTATCCCCGTCTGCGTCGATATCTTCGTTGAAAAACTCGACCTTGCCAGTAACAGGACGACGCTTATCGTCAGCTAGGTTATAGCCGGTAATTTCGCCATTTGATTCTTGCTGCAGCACCAAAACGAAGTCTGCCTTTCCGATTTTACCTTTATAAGTCCCCAGTAGTGTTTGCATGTTTTCAGCGCTCACCGTTGCAACTTCAGCATTGGCAGGTGGGTCTGTAGGTTCAACAACGGGCGCGTCGGCTACTTGTTCCGCTGGTGCTCGCGTTGGCTCCGTGTCGGGAATGAGCTGAGTATTCGGCGGCACAACTGGATCAGTGCTTGTACTCTGCGCGATTACGAGCCAACCCATTACAACTAGCGCACCGACACCCCCAAAAACCCAGGGCAATAGACTTGATTTTTGCGGTGGCAGGATGATCGGTTGCGTTGGTGTGTAGCCTTGGGGATACATTTGTGGATGCGCTGAATATCCCGGCGCCGTGTTCGATTGTGGGGGATAACTAGATGCCCCATAGCTGGAAGGCGGGTAATTGCTTGGCGCATGACTAGGCGGCCCTTGACTTGGACTGGCGTGCGGCGGGCTTGGATAGCCTGGGCCAGTATTGTGCGCAGGCGGGCTATTAGGTGGCGTCAAATAATTCGCAACTGGCACCGGCGTCGGCATTCTTATCGGCGGCAAAGGCACTGCAGGCACATTTCCAGCCGCAGGACGCGGCGGCGGAACGGGCGATGCGTTCATACCGGCTTCTAATGCGCTAACCACTTCTGCGCAGCTTTGATACCGCTCAGCCGGAAGGCGCGCCAACATCTTAGTCAGTATTACCAATGTATTTGGGTCGATCTCACTATTGAGTAAGGTGACATCTGGAATCTGAGCCTGCACGACGGCCGCCATAAGGGCGTATGGCGATTTGTCGTCGAACGGCAAACGCCCGGTCAACATCTCGTAAAACACGACGCCCAACGCAAAAATGTCCGTCCTAGCATCTAAAGGCT
Source organism: Lysobacterales bacterium (assembly GCA_038317875.1). Lineage (GTDB taxonomy): Bacteria > Pseudomonadota > Gammaproteobacteria > Xanthomonadales > SZUA-5 > JANNYA01. Next base: position 19,043 of record JBBQBR010000001.1, on the reverse strand, counting down.
CACCCAGACATGCTTCCGGTGATAAGTAGCCGGGTGTACCAATAATGCCGCCGGTGCCAGTAAGCCGCTCGCCGGTACCCGCCGCTAGCGCAATACCAAAATCGGTAACTTTGACGCTGCCTTTTTGTGTCAGCATTAAGTTTCCTGGCTTTATGTCACGATGGATCAAGCCTTGCTCGTGCGCGGACTGCAATCCACTCGCTGCCTGCGTCATCACCTTACGCGCTTCACGCACGCTCAGGCGCTCACGTTTTAGCCGCCCACCCAGGGATTCGCCATCCACATATTCCATGACAAAAAATGGCTGCCCCTGGTGTTCGCCTACGGCATAAATCTGCACCACATATGGGTCACTCAAGGTCGCCATCGCATGCGCTTCACGATAAAAACGCTCGACTAGGCCTGGCTGATGCGCGATGCCTTCGTTCAACATTTTTAACGCAACCACACGCTTGAGCTTTGGCTCAAACGCCTTGTACACCACGCCCATGCCACCCCGACCTAGTTCAGATAAAACTTCATAGCTGCCTATTAATTGGCTCATTATTCATCCCGTCGTATCGATTCGGTATTGGCGATGGCATCGCGACCCTGGGCCACGAAACTGCGTTTTTCCTGTGAAGTGTAGCGGTGAATTGGCTGAACGTCAGGAGTTAGCATGAGCTTTTGCGATGCGCGTACAGCTGGCAAACTATCAACCTAATGAAAAATCATGCAATCGCAAGTCTCTACCACGACACTAGTCCAGCCGCACCGGTCTTTGACACCTGGCAAGCACCTGAGTATGTCCACACGGTAATCGTTGGCGCTGGCTTTGCCGGTATCAATACTGCGCTTGGGCTCGCCGAGCGTGGCATTTCTGCAATCGTACTGGAACAAAACAGCGTCGGCTTTGGTGCGTCCGGGCGCAATGGTGGTTTTGTTTTTGCGGGCTTTTCCTTAGGTGAACAGGCCTTATTAAACGCGCTGGGCGCGACGCTTGCAAAGGCTTGGTATCAGCGTACACAGGCTGCAGTAAATTTGATTCGGGAGCGAATTAATCGCTATGCAATCACCTGCGAAGCCGTTGATGCTGGCGTGCTTTGGGCGAATTGGTTTGACGATGAAACGGCGCTCAGCGCGCGACAGAGCCTATTACGGGAGTACTTTGCTTGCGACTGGCGGAAGGTTTCTAAAGCAGAACTCGCGACGATGCTCAACACCGCCCGCTACAGCGGCGCACTTTTTGAGCGCAATGCACTGCATCTAAACCCGCTCAGATTAATACGAGGCTTGGCTGAAGCGGCAAGAGCGCAAGGGGCAAAAATCGTTGAACAAGTAATGGTTGAAAGCGTTACACCAATTGCAAGTTCAGCAAATAACACCTCGCCGAGCCGTCGCTGGCGGGTAAAAACAAATCATGGCAACGTCGAATGCGACCATGTAGTACTCGCCTGCGGCGGCTATTTGGCCGGCAAACTTGCGCAAAATCAGCCAGCGCTAAGTAGCGCCGTGCTTCCGATCGCGACCTATGTGATCGCTACTGAAGTGCTAGGTTCTCGCTTAAAAGAGGTTATCAACACGGATGCCGCCGTTTACGACACCCGCTTCGCGTTTGATTACTACCGAGCAACACCGGAAAGCCGAATCGTTTGGGGCGGGCGCATCAACGTCAGAGATGCAGCACCGAAGCAAGTAGCGAAAATGCTTCGGGCGGATATGATTCGCGTTTACCCTCAGCTCAAAGACGTGAAAATCGAACACGCGTGGAGTGGTCTGATGAGTTATGCAACCCACGAAATGCCGCAAATTGGCCAAACACAGCCAGGTTTATGGCATGCACAGGCATTTGGTGGACACGGCCTTGCGCCCTGCTGCGTGGCGGGTGAAACACTTGCAAGCGCGATAGCAGCCGGAAATCTAAGCTATCTGGAACTCAAGCGATTTGGTTTGACCCGAACCTTCGGGGCATTTGGACTGGCTGCAGCGCAAAGCAAATATTGGTGGTTACAGGGGCTAGATTGGTGGCGCACGAATAAAACCAGCTAGCTTTTCCTAGGTTTGTACTGCGATACAACGTTTCAAAAAAGCCACCTCACGCTTGCGAATTTCCCCCAAGAACGGTTTAGCGCCGTCTAGCGCGACGAATGCGGCAAAGCCACGTTCCAGAAATAGCTGCAGAGCGCCTAGCCCCGCCACTTTGGCCGGCCATCGGCATAGCTGTAATAAACGATACATAAGTGGAATTCTAACGACGCGCGCCAGCTCGCGCCCAAGGCGCAAAATGAGTGACAACTGGTAGCGCCGCTGCTCAACAGGGACGCTCAAACGATAAGCACGCACATAGTCGGCCTCTGTCAACTCACCGTTCGGCAAATGCACCAACATTGACAAATCAAGTTCGTGGCTAAGCGCATTCAATTCAACTGCTCGGCTAACAGTTCCCAGCACCGCACCCGGCAAGACCTTGACCATAATCGGATAAATACGCTCGACATCGTGGTCACGACGAGCAAAATCCGCGTCACCATAGAGTTCGTAGAGAAAGAAATTACAGGCGAGCAAATTTTTTGGCACTTTCCGCACGTCGGTATAGTCACGCTCCAAACGCTCAGATTGCCACATTTGCAGGTTTTTAAGGCGCGGATCATGATTACGCATATCAAGTGGATCGCGCGCACGTCGCACACGCTCAAGCTGGTACTTAAGCGCCGCAGCGCCACTCTCCTTACTAATTACGCCGACTTCTTGAGATGCCATACTAACCTCACTCCTCGCTCTGCGCTAAATCCAGTCGTTTCAACACCCCAACGAGCTCCTCTGCAGTTCTTCGGAAAAGCGCGGTTGCCTCAACGTGTTGATAGCGCAAAATACCGTTTGCATCCACCAAAAACGTTGCACGCTTCATCCCAAGCAGGCCTTTTGCGCCATAAAGTTTTGCGACGTGGAGGCCGACATCCGAAAGCAACATAAAAGGTAACTGCCGCTTTTTCTTAAATTTTATATGGCTTTCACTGTTTTGGGCACTGATTCCAATGATGGTGGCGTTTAGGCCCTTAAATTCGTCAATCTCGTCACGGTATTCGCACAATTGCGCAGTGCATACGGGCGAATCGTCGGCTGGATAAAATACCAACAGCACACGCGCGCTTGAATTCCCAGCTAATTTGGCACTAGCCAAAAATGCGCTAAGGCTAAAGGCACTGCCATCATCGGCAGGAAGCGAAAAATCTGGCGCAGCACTATTGTTTTTGATACTCATATTTTTTATTTATTGACCAAATTTCGCAGAAACTCGGTAATAGGTTTCAGGGCGAGCTTGGAAAATACAAGATGCAGATGTCCCAACCCATTCAGCCGACAATCAACGCCGGAAATGAGCGCAGCGTTTCCTTGTGGATACACAATGTTATCGCAGTCACTCCAAATATTGAGCGCAGGCCGCAGGCCGATATCACGCTCTGCTGCAATCGCTGCGTTAAACTCTAATAGCCAGCGCGTATCCGGGCGCGCCGGACCCGCATCTATCGTACTTACGAGCCGTGCTAAATCCGTTCCGGCATGCGGAGCACCGATGCTAATCGCCGCAAGCACGCGTTCAGGATGGCGATTTTGAAATACGCGCGCCAAAACACCGCCCATACTGTGTCCAATAAGGATTACTTCACCCAATGAACATTCACGCTGCACAATCTTACCTAATTGAGCTTCAAATTCAGCTAAGCTTTTCGACATTGAGCGATAAAACGGGTCTAAATTGACCGCGTGAACGCGGTTAAAGCCGGATTCGTGCAAATGCGTCAACATCGGGGCCCAAAGCCCTGAGTTACATACGAAACCATGCACCAGTACGATAACTGGACCGCTGCGCGGTGCGGATGGATTTGAGGCCAGCGTAAAACGCGCCCAGTCTCGTATTTTGTAAACCATCGGAAGAAATACTTGCGCGTAGCTATACAAATACAGCACAACGACAATCTCGCCCAGCATTGTTTTTAAAGCCTGAATCAGAGTGCGTCTAGATAATGCTTCTTGATCTGCGTCTTTAATGTGTGAACGAAACCCACCACTGAGTGCAAAAGTTGCTAGCACCAAAAACGAACGCCACGCACAAACAGCTATGAGAAGCAGGCTAACTACCAGATAAATTGGCGCGCCAGACGCGACCCACCGAAGCCCAAGCAGATACAGGAGCAGCGCCTCTGTCATGAGGGCAAAAAAAAGTACTGCTGAAAGCAACATTTAGGCTTGCATCAGCGCGCCGCAGGTCGCGACTAACGTTGCTTTAGAACAGGAATTCAAAAAGCGCTTCAGCTTCCATTCGCGCACCAGAGTAGTCTCGTGCAGCGCTCAACAGCGACGGCCCGAAAAAATACGAGAAGGGCATATAGCTCGCACCCAATCGAAGGCGCGCTGAATTTGAAAAGGAACGCTCAAAACCCATTGAAACGGTGTAGTCAGTAGCGCCTGGCGCAAGTGCGCGTCGAAGCCTGGCGTCCGTAGGACTAGGCTGCAAACTTGAAGAAACTGCTAATGAAAACAAGGAGTGCTCACCAATACGTTGGTCGTACCCCATTCGGTAAATTGTCAAATCCTGCCAAGCAAACGTCGGACTCGCGCTATCGCCAAGTAACGAAACGAATCGATCCGGCAAGAGGCGTGATGCGAACGGTTGCACAGCAGAGTAGTCCACGCGTTCGACAGATAAAGCCATTTTACTGCTAGGCAGCACCGCATAATTAATACCGGCGCGCAAACGTGCAGGCTGATCAAAGCGCCCCGTCTGAGCAAATAAACCGCGATAACTGCGATATTCGTCCATTCGAGTTACCGTTTGCATAGAAGCAAAGCCTTCAACTCGATTCGTTAATGCACCATTCCAACCCAAAACCAGCGCACTACCCGCTGAATTCTCCGAGCCTAAACCCGAGTTGCGTTGCGTGGATCCAAAACCTGCGGAAGAAAAACTTTCGTAGGTAAAAACTCCACCAATATGCACCTCGCCGGTGCCAAATTTGCTAACCAACGTCGGAGATATCTGATTGCCAGCGGCAAAACCACCCACCTGACGCACTAATCCGAGGCCGGGAATATCGTAAAGACCAGGATTTCCATCACGAATCTCAATTTTTAATGCGCTCGAACTTGAAAGTTTTAATGCCGTACTAATTTCGCGCTGAAGGGCACTGCGAATGCTATTGGAGATGCTGCCTGAGTAAGAATCGGCGTCTGCATACTTAGTTGGCTCAATTCCAACCGCACGCTGAAATTCCTGCGCGATGAAATATTGCCATTGTGCGTTCAGTGCAGCTGATGCGCTCGGTGCAGACACACTGGGTGCGCTAGCGCTAAAATCGGAAACAGAGCGGTCTGCCGCTACTAAAGTTAGCGGAACAAGGGAGAAAAAAAGCGCGAACGGAACCGTTTGGGCCGTCCGCGTTGCATTTGCAAAGAATTTTTTTGTCACCATCGCCCTAGTCAACCAAAGGAAGCCCTCTAGTGTTTGATATAGTGCGTAAAAACAACACCCCTGTCAACGCCCTGTCGCAATAAAAAAACACATGTCGCAAAAAAACAACACTCGCTATCGCTTTGCTTTGACCATTGCAGGATCAGACTCGGGCGGTGGCGCAGGAATTCAGGCTGACCTGAAAGCTTTCGCTGCCGTAGGCGCTTTTGGGCTGAGCGCAATCACGGCCCTTACCGCGCAGAACACGCGCGGCGTTAATGCAATTTATCCTAGCGGCGCGCAAGCCGTAACCGCACAGTTAAATGCGCTTATTAGCGACTTTCCAATCGATGCGATTAAAACCGGTATGCTTTTTGATGCCAGCACAATTGCCGCGGTCACGCACAGCCTGGCGGCATTGCAAGCACCGCTGGTTGTCGACCCGGTCATGATTGCCACGAGCGGCGCAAAGCTGCTGGATCAAAATGCCGTTAGCGCATACCGCCCTTTGATTGCTCGAGCAACTCTATTAACGCCCAATTTGCCAGAAGCACAAGCACTTTTAAATTGCGCTGCAATTAACACCCGGGACGAGATGCTATCTGCCGCCAATCGACTGCTGGAGTTTGGTTGCCAAGCAGTATTGCTTAAAGGCGGGCACGCACCCGTCGGAACGAAATGTTTAGGCGAATCTGAGCGCAGCAATCAAATTTCCGATTTACTGCTTATACAAACGCCTACCGGCCCTACGGCGCGCTGGTTCACTACGGAAAGACTCGATATTCGTGGGCATGGCACCGGTTGCACGCTCGCCGCACTTATCACCGCATTTTTGGCACGCGGACTAGCTTTGGAGTCGGCCACCGCGAAAGCGATACTGATGCTTCGCAAAGCGCTTGGACAGGCACAATGCATTGGCGCTGGCCACGTGCAAACCCCCGACCCGTTTTTTCGTGCCTATCGTTTGACCGGGCCGCGTGCGGATAAATTTTCCGGTGATTCGATTGTCAAAGCGAACAACATGCAAAATGACAGTTTGAACGCCTGCCAATTGGACGCAGATGCCGCTATGATCCAAAAATCATAATAAGAAGGAAGCTGTGATGAGTTTTTCGCACAGAACTATAAAGGCTTGGGCTGCGAATTTCGGAGCTCTAAGTTTTGGGCTAGCAGTCGCACTGATAAGCGCTGCTACCAACGCATCTGCACAGGGCGATCCGGTGCTCGGAAAAGATTTAACGTACACCTGCTCCGGCTGCCATGGGATCGAGCAGTATAAAAATGCTTACCCGCAGTACAATGTGCCAAAGATCTCTGGGCAAAATTACGAGTATTTGGTTGCGGCACTAAAAGGCTACAAGGTTGATGAACGTGCGCACCCCACAATGCGCGCTCAAGCAAAAAGTTTCAGCGATGCCGATATTGAAAATATTGCAGCTTATCTGTCCACCGCTACTGAGGCCCATAAGTGATGCGTCTAGTTAATCGTAAACGAGCACTTTCGTTTGTATTTGCCACAGTATTTTCAAGTGCAGCATTTAGCAATGAGACGCAGGCCACTGGCGCACCAGCGGATGGCGCTAAACTTATCGAAGCCAAAGCCTGCGTTGCCTGCCATGGGAAAGACGGCAATGGCGTCGTTTTGGCTACAGGTAAAACTGACCCACAATATCCAATTTTGGCTGGGCAGTACGCAAGCTATCTCGAATATGCACTCAAGGCATACCGCAGTGGCACCCGGAAAAACGTCATTATGGCGGGATTTGCCCAGCAATTAACGGATGCTGAAATTAAGGCACTCGCACACTATCTCGCGAGTCAGCCGTCAAAACTGCACACTTTGAAAGGCATCGAATAGCAAGTTTTTCGTGGTTCGTTTTGCTCAATCGAAACGAACCAGCAACGTATTTGAACCTAGTTAAATCGTTTCAGCTTCCTTGAAGTTTGATTTAAATGACTTACGCAGCGAAAGACTTTTTTTAGTGAATGACTACTTTAAAGGCATGATTCCGTTAAATGGCTAAAATTCTGCTCATCGAACCCTCAGCAACGCGCCGACGCGCGCTGATGACGATGTTGCAGGCCAAAGGCCATGAATTAGCACCCGCGACGAGTTACGCAGACGGTTTGAATCTGATCGCAAGCGCTGGGTTAGCACCCGCGATCGTCGTCGTTAGCTGGCCAGAATACGCAGATCAGCGTGCGAACGAAATTTTCGCAATTTTGCGTACGCGCGAATGGCAAAGCGTGCCGGTTTTAGTGCTTGCTGACTCCACCGACGCCGGTGGTGTGGCTTGGTTGATGAAACGGCCTTTGACTTCGTTATTGCTTTGGACGGATTACTCTGACACGCCCGAAGCGATAAACAAGTTGTTGAGCCCAACCGCGCAGCAGCCCGCAAAAACACCAGGCGACGGCCGCGCTTCCCTTAAAATTCTTTTTGTTGATGATTCGCCGACGGTTCGCGTGGCGTTCCGGCGGCTATTGCTTTCTGAAGGCTATCAAGTCGATGTCGCATCCAGCGCGGAAGAGGGTTTGGAACGCGCGGTCACGGGTGAGTTCGATATCGCTATCGTGGATTACTTCATGCCTGGCGACAACGGTGCGGCGATGGTGCGCAAGCTGCGGGAGTTGGACAAAACCCGAGGCATCATCTCAGCGATTATTACCGGCACCTATTCAGATCGAGTAATCACCGAGTCCCTTGCAGCGGGCGCGGTCGAGTGCATGTTCAAATCGGAAGCGCGCGAATTATTTTTGGCACGCATGAAGTCCTTGGCGCGCATGGTCTTGGATCGCAAAGCGATCGACAATGAACGACGACGACTACACGGCATTTTGAGTTCAGTCGGCGATGGCGTTTACGGTGTTGATAGTCACGGCATCATCCAATTCATAAATCCTGCTGCACTCGATTTGCTGGGCTTTCCGCACGAGGCGAATATTGTAGGCAAAAGTGCGGCGGCCGCACTGCATCCGGCTTTTGAAGACGGCACGCCTATTCCGCCACAGGCTTGTTTCCTTTCACAGTGCTATTCGGATTCACGTGAAGTCGGCGGTTGGCAAACGGTGTTTTGGTCGGAGTCTAAAACTCCAATTCCAGTGGAATGTACAGTTTATCCACTGGATATTGACGGCAAGCGCGAAGGCTCAGTGGTTGCGTTTCGAGATGTATCGCAGCGACGATTGTTAGAAGACGAGTTGCGATGGCAGGAAAGCCACGACAGTTTGACCAAGCTACACAACCGCGCCCATTTCGAATCGCAGTTACACCAAGAAGTGCTGCGATTACGTCGAGGTGAGCAAGAAAGCTTGCTGCTGTTTGTTGATGTAGATCGCTTTAAATACATTAATGATACTGCAGGCCATGCCGCGGGCGATCAGCTGTTAATTGAAGCCAGCCATCGGTTGAAACAACGCTTACGGGTGTCCGACACCATCGCGCGTATGGGCGGCGACGAGTACGCGATGATATTGCGCAATGTTGCCGTCGGCGACGCTGAGCGGGTGGCAGAAGAATTCCGTCGCGCGCTGTCTGGTCAGATTTTTATTTACGGTGATAAATCTTACCGAATTACCGCCTCAATTGGGGTGGCTTGCATCAATCGCAATACCGCCTCCCCCTCGGAGGCCATGCAAAACGCCGATATTGCTTGCCACGTTGCGAAAAATCGCGGTAGAAATCAGGTCTATGTTTACTCGACCGACACCACCGAACGCGCCAATATGGACGTTGAATTAAATTGGTCTAGCCGTATTGATGACGCGCTCAAAAGTGATTTGTTTGTGCTGTGCTACCAACCCATATTGCCCGCACGCTCAGTCGATGTTGACGCGCTGCCAGAGAAAGAAGGCGCGCTTTGGGCAGCGCATCTGGCAATGGTGCCAAAGCGTCCGCAATATTTTGAAGTGCTGTTGCGCCTGCGCGCCAGTGATGGTGAATTGGTAGCGCCAAATGCGTTTTTGCCCACCGCAGAACGCTACAACTTGATGCTTGATATCGACAAATGGGTGGTACATAACGCCCTGAAATCTTTGCGTGAGGTAAGTTCTGCTGAACAAGTCATTGGCCTATCGATTAATCTATCAGCGCAGTCTTTGGGTATTAACGGCATTGGTAAATACGTTCAAGATAAGCTGATCGAGTTTAATATTGACGGTTCTAACATTACTTTTGAAATCACCGAAACCCGGGCGCTGAATAATATTGAGGCTACGGCAGAATTAATTCAGCAGTTGCGCGCGCTCGGCTGTCGCTTTGCTCTCGATGATTTTGGCAGCGGGTTTTCCTCGTTTTCGCACTTAAAGCGGCTTGATGTAGATTTTCTAAAAATTGACGGTGCATTTACGCAAGGTATTTTAGATGATTCCGTTGATCGCGCGGTTATTCATGCCATTAACTCAATCGCACATTCTGTTGGTAAACGAACCACGGCCGAGTATGTTGACAGGCCCGAACTAATCGCAGCATTGAAAGCTGCGGGCGTTGATTTTCTGCAGGGTTATTACATCGGGCGGCCGCTCGAGAATTTGCGCCAAGCGGTGGCGCAAATAGCCGCACCAAAAGCGAGCATAGACAATTCAGCATTAGTGCAAGCGGCAACCCTGAAGCCGGCAACCCTGGAGCCGCCAACCCTGGAGCCGCCAACGATAGAGCCGCCACCTATGCCCGAGCCGATCAGCGCGATGCCGATTGAGTCACCACAAATCATCCCTTTCCCCACGCACAACGGTGCCGATGACCTAGCGGAACTTGATGCTTTCAGTGATGACATGGACTTAACCGCAATGGCCTTGCCAGCGCAATCGCTTTTGAATGATCGCCTACTCGGTAACGGCTGAGGCTTGAGCCCATCCGCGCCAGCGCTAAGTTTGCTTTGGCACGACTACGAGACTTTTGGCGCCAATCCAGCGCAAGATTTCCCTGCGCAGTTCGCCGCGATGCGCACTAATAGCGCGTTAGAAATCATTGGCGAGCCGATATCTTTTCACTGCCAGCCACCGCCCGATTATTTACCGCATCCGATCGCCTGCTTAATCACCGGCATCACGCCACAATTTTGTTTAGCGCATGGCTTAGCCGAACGCGAATTTGCCGCGCGCGTGCATTTTGAAATGGCGGCGGCCAACACCACGACGCTAGGCTATAACTCAATGCGTTTTGATGATGAGGTGAGCCGCCAGCTTTTTTGGCGCAATTTTTTCCCAGCATACGCACGCGAATTTCAGCATGGAAACGCCCGCTTTGATCTGATTGATGTGATGCGCATGGCTTACGCTTTGCGCCCAGAAGGCCTGCATTGGCCAAGTGTCGAGGGTAAACCGAGCTTCAAACTTGAACTACTTGCACAAGCCAATGCTCTTGCGCATCGCAGTGCGCACGATGCCTTGAGCGACGTGGAAGTGCTGATTGCACTAGCCCGCAAACTCAAAACGGCCCAGCCTAAGCTTTGGGACTACGCCTTTTCGCTGCGTCGCAAAGCCGCCGTGACGGAGCTAATTGATTACACCAGCAGCGAGCCATTGGTGCACGTTTCCCAGCGTTTTTCCGCCGAGCGCGGTTGTTTGGCGCTGTGGCTGCCGATTTGCGCGCACCCAGGGCGTGCAAACGAAATCATTGGGCTGGATTTATCCGCACCGGTGGACGCACTGCTCCAGCTTGACGCCGATGAAATTGCCGAGCGAATATTTGTGCGCCAAGCCGACTTGCCTGAAGGCGAAAGCCGAATCGCGGTGAAAACGCTGCATCTGAATCGCGCACCGATGCTGGCTAAATTGAGCGTGTTGCGCGGCGCAAATTTAAGCAGGCTGGCGCTGCATGACGGCGCACAAAGCCCGCTAGACGTGCAATTGCAACGCGCCCAGCAATTGCGCGCTGACCCTAACGTTGCAAATAAATTACGCGCCGCCTTTGCCTTCAACGATGCGCAAAAGAATGCCGTCCAAACAAAGTTTGCGGGCGTCGATACCTCGCTCTATGCCGGTTTTCTAGCCGACGCCGACAGCCACTTACTGCCGCGCATACGTGCCGCTGAGCCCAGCGCATATGCTGACTTATCAAAGCAGTTTCGCGATGCACGCATGCCCGAACTACTCGCACGCTATCAAGCGCGACAGTTCCCGGAAACGCTGAACGCCGAACAGGTCGCGCAATGGCAAAACCACCGCCGGAACTGGCTAACCGATGGCGCACCGATGACCAAAAGCCGCTACCTAGAAGAAATCACCGCCGCGCGCACTAGCCCTTTGGCAATCGGCAAACAGGATGTTTTGGATGCGCTTTTGGCTTATGGAGAGGATTTGACAGCGGGGTTCTAATGAGTTTTTCAATGGCCAAAAAAGTTTAAATCGTATCCGCAGGCAATACAGTGCCCTGCCCTGCCCTGCCATTGACGGGAAGCCGACCGACAACGAAGGCAATAAACTACTCTCTCTTCTTAGCCACGACGGTTAGAAAAACTGATGGCGCGATCAAAACGTAAAACCCCAGCACGCGGCATAACCTCAGCCGAATCCGAGAAAGCTGACAAAGCTGCGTCGCATCGTAAGGTTCGACGAACGGTGCGTCAGACTTTACCTATAAGCCGAGATGCGCATCTGCCTCTTGAGAAACAACTGACTAATTCTTACTCGATGGCCAAAGACGGAAAGGCGCGCTTCGACCCACGAAAGTCGCCAGAAATGATGCGTAAGTGACGGTGGCGCCTAGATGTCGTTACGCAGCGCCGTCGTGAATTCCTTAAAACGGCGCTAGACGTAAAAAACTCAGTGGTACCGCTTGGCAAGGCACTAAATAATCACGTTTTCGCTGAAACATGAACACGGTTAACCTCAAGGCCTCAAAGCCCCCCAAGCCGCCGCCACAAAAACCTCCACATGCGCGCTCGGCGGCGCCGCCACGCGCCCGGCTAACCAAGCTCGGGCATATTCGTGTAATGGCCCGTGCAAAAGCGGCAGTAGCAGCGCCATCGGCAATGCACGAATTTCGCCGTTTTTAATCCAGCCCTCTAGCCGCTTTAACAGCGGGATCAATTCGTTGCGATTGTGATCTTTTAGCGCGCTACTTCCGGCGGACTCCAACGCGCCGCGAAACCTAAATATGCAGCGCGCGGCGTCGGGGTTTGCGCTGATCCAGTCAGCCGTGGTCGCAATCAGGCTCTGCACCGCCTCAAACGCTGACAAACTTTCGTTAAGCTTTTCCAAGAGCGCGCGTTTGTGGTCAGCTAAGGCAGAAATAACCACCGCTTCCAACAATCCCAACTTGCTGCCAAAGTGGTGATACAGGCTGCCGGTACTAATGCCGCTGGCATCGCGCAAGTCTTCGATGCGCGTGGCTTCTAAACCGCGCGTCAAAAATAGCGCCCGCGCTGAGGCAATTGCTACGCTTCGGGTATCACTCATACGCGCACATTCTGCCGTGGTTTCAAGCGCTGACAAGCTTACGGATATATAAAGTCTTCTCGACTTGCGCAATCAGCTGATTCGCCGCGTCGCGCAAGTCGACGGTGTAGGTTTGATCCAGCTTTCCCGAGTCGCCCAGCAAGCCGCGCACGCGCGCCACTTCTGCTGCGGGTAGCTCGAAATTTGCCGTGATCACGCCTTTACCGGGTGCTAGATAGCGCACCGCGCCAGCACGATCCCATACGACGTAGCCAGAGCCAAGCTGGCGCATCATCATCAGCATATAAAACGGATCGGTCATCGCATAAAGCGTGCCACCAAACGCGGTACCGACATAATTGCGATTCAGCAAGCCTAGGCGCAATTCGACCTTTGCTACGGTGAAATCCGTGGCAATCGCGCGCACCCGCACACCGGCAAAGCGAAAGGTCGGCCACAGATTAAATACCCAGCGCAGCATCCGCGCAGAAGGCATTCTCTTCGCCAGAAAACCTTGCTTAATAATTTTGGGGCGCGTTTGCGGTCGATGAGGCGTTTGCGGTTGCAGTGGGGTTGCCATGATTAGATTATCGTTCTAGAATATAATTCTAGACTACTTCGCGCCCGTAACTATGTCAAACAAAACCGCACCCGATGCCCTGAAACTCTACAACCAGCTGGCCCGCTACCCCGCTGGCAAATGGCTATTCTCAAAATTGGTCGGCTGGCGCGCGCCCTACTTCGCCAGCATTGGCGGCGTATTTAAGGAATTGCGCGCAGGCTTTGTCGAAGTCCATTTGAAAAATCGGCGCAAAGTGCACAACCACATTGGCACGGTGCACGCGCTAGCGATTGGCAATTTATGCGAGCTTGCCGCTGGCACCTTGATCGAAGCAAGCCTGCCCAAACATTTACGCTGGATTCCCAAAGCCATGACGATTAACTATCTTAAAAAAGCTGCCACTGATTTACGCGCGGTCTGCGAAATCAAGACACCTGAGCAATTGCAGCCAGGCGAGCTGCCTATGCTCGTCAATGTTTATGATTGTAACGATGTGATTGTGGTGTCCGCCGTGATTACCATGTGGCTCAGCGCGCGGCAAACTTGATTCGCGGGTCTGATTTGCGGGCTTGATTGAGCGGGCCATTGAAGCTAGCGTAGGGCGCATCATTTACCCAACCCACCCATGCATCTCAAGGCACCTTTATGCCCGTCAAACCCTCAAAAATCATCTACACGCTTACCGACGAAGCACCGCTTTTGGCCAGCTGTTCCTTCCTGCCGATCATTCGCACCTTTGCTGCACCCGCTGGAATTGAAATTGCCGGCAGCGATATTTCGGTGTCAGCGCGGATTTTGGCGGAATTTTCGGACTATCTAAAAGACGATCAGAAGGCTCCGAACAATTTGGCCGAACTTGGCAAGCTTACGCAAAACCCGGATACCAATATCATCAAACTGCCCAATATCAGCGCCTCGGTGCCGCAATTGGTCGCGGCAATTCGCGAACTGCAGGGCAAAGGCTTTGACCTTCCAGACTTTCCAGAGCAGCCGAAAACCGACGCTGAAAAGTTGCTGCGCGAACGCTACGGCAAAATCGTCGGCAGTGCGGTCAATCCCGTATTGCGCGAAGGTAATTCGGACCGTCGGGCGCCAGCAGCAGTGAAGCGCTATGCGCGCAAAAACCCGCATTCGATGGCACCTTGGAGCCCCGCTTCACGCACACACGTGGCGCACATGCGCGGCGGCGATTTTTACTCCAGCGAAAAATGCATGACCATGCCGCGCGCTTGCGATGTGACGATGGATCTCGTCACCAAAAGTGGTGCGGTGATTGTGCTCAAGAAAAAGGTTTCGCTGCAGGAAGGTGAAATCATCGACAGCATGTTCATGAGTAAAAAGGCGCTGTGCAAATTTTATGAAGACGCATTGGAAGACGCCAAAAACACAGGGGTTATGTTTTCCCTGCATGTAAAAGCCACGATGATGAAGGTGTCACACCCGATCGTGTTCGGCCACGCGGTCAAGGTGTTCTATAAAGACGCCTTCGCCAAACACGGCGAGTTATTTGAGAAGCTCGGCGTTAATCCGAATAACGGCGTTAGCAGCGTGTACGACAAAATCAAAGATCTGCCCACTGCCCAGCGCGAGCAAATCGAACGTGATATGCATGCTTGCTATGCCACTCAGCCGGAATTGGCGATGGTCGATTCGGTCAAAGGAATCTCCAACCTGCATGCGCCCAATGACGTGATTGTCGACGCATCCATGCCCGCGATGATCCGCGTCGGCGGCAAAATGTACGGGCCCGACGGCAAACTCAAAGACACCAAAGCCGTTATGCCGGAGAGCACCTACGCGCGCATCTATCAAGAGATCATTAATTTCTGCAAATCGAACGGCGCGTTTGACCCAACCACCTTAGGCACCGTTCCCAATGTCGGGCTGATGGCGCAGCAAGCTGAGGAATACGGCTCGCATGACAAGACTTTTGAGATCCCAGAGGACGGCGTGGCGCGCTTCGTCGATCAGGACGGCACCGTGTTAATCGAGCAAAATGTCGAGCAAGGCGATATCTGGCGCATGTGCCAAGTGAAAGATGCACCGATTCGCGACTGGGTCAAACTTGCCGTCACCCGCGCTCGATTGTCTGATACGCCGGCGGTGTTTTGGCTCGACGAATATCGCCCGCACGACGCCGAATTGATCAAGAAAGTGCGCGCTTATCTCAAGGAATACGACTTGGACGGCTTAGACATCCAGATCATGTCCTACATGCGTTCGATGCGCTTTTCGCTGGAGCGCATTATTCGCGGCAAAGACACAATCGCAGTCACTGGCAATATCCTACGCGATTATCTAACCGATCTATTTCCGATTATTGAAGTCGGCACCAGCGCCAAGATGCTCTCGATTGTGCCGCTGATGGCGGGCGGCGCACTGTTTGAAACCGGTGCCGGCGGCTCCGCGCCCCGGCACGTCAAACAATTGGTAGAAGAGAATCATTTGCGCTGGGATTCCCTCGGTGAATTCCTGGCCCTTGCGGTGTCGCTGGAAGATTTGGGCATTAAAACCGGCAACAAGAAAGCCACCGTACTTGCCCAGACCTTAGATACCGCCACCGGCAAGCTGCTTGACAACAACAAATCCCCAGTCGCCACCACCGGCGAGCTGGACAATCGCGGCAGCCATTTCTACCTAGCGATGTATTGGGCGCAAGCCTTGGCCGAACAGACCGATGATCTAGAACTGCAGGCGCAATTTACCGGCTTGGCAAAGTCGCTCACTGAAAACGAGCAAAAAATCGTGGCTGAGCTCGCTGCAGTGCAGGGCCACGCGGCCGACATCGGCGGCTACTACAAGCTCGATCTGGTGAAAGCTGATGCGGTCATGCGGCCTAGTGCTACTTTTAACGCGGCTTTAGCGGCGGTGGCGGCTTAAACGCGCAGGGATTTGCTTGGGTTCTGGGCGTTGGATTTGGTGTCCGATACACTGAAGGCGTTGAAATTCCAATCGTCATCCCGGCGCAGGCCGGGATCCATTGGCTTTTCAGGTGACAGGTATTCGGCGTAGAACGGGCGCACGGTAAAAATGGTTCCCAGCCGGCGCCGGGATGACGTCGGGGTGGATTTTGGGGTGCGGTGTTGGTTGGTGCTTGTTGGGATCATGCACTGCTTGGAAACTATGAGGCACTTCTTAGATCAACTCAAAATAATATGAATGCTCTGCTCGACGAACTTAAAGAATTCAATGCGCACCTAATTGCCTGCGGCGCGCGCTATGCGCTGATTGGTGGCTTGGCACTGAGCGCACATCAACTTCCCAGGGCCACGCAAGATATCGATTTTTTGTTGAATCGTTTGGACGCAGATAGGGTTCACTTGCTGCTGATTTCACTGGGCTACCAGTGCATACATCGCAGTGAGGATGCGGCAAATTACCGACGGGGTATGGCGGCTATCGACTTTATCTACGCCTACCGTCCGCGTGCGCTGGTGCTTATAGAAACTGCGCAAACCCGGCAAATCGGTGCGCAATCGCTCAATGTAGTCACCGTTGAAGGCTTAATTGGGCTCAAACTTCAGGCACTGACCAACGACCCACGCCGAGTACAAGATTTAGTCGATATTCGCAACCTCATCAAGAAGCATCGCGCAAAATTAAATCTAACGCAGCTTTACGATTACTTTTTACTGTTTGACAAAACCGCACTTTATGACGAACTTGTTAATTCAACCGATTAACGAAACATTGCTAGCCGCGTCTAAAAAAGACTTAGACAGCGATCTGTTGAGCACCTTTACCGGAAGCGATATCCCGGCGTTTGCGCTACCGGAGGCCGTTGATCCGATCCAGCTGGCGTGCGAACTCAGCGAGCTTGCGCGTATTCTGGGTGGTGAATTCACGCCTAGACCGCCCAACACTGAGCATCGAATCTTTTTACTTTAGCTCGCCCGAGACCGCCGTGAGTGTAGATGCGTTCGCGCGGCAAAATCAGAAATCAATTTTCGCAAGTTTCCGCGATTTGCTCTTGTTGGTTTTCGTTTTCGTTTTCGCCTCAACTTGACGTTTATCAATTACTACATACCTATTCTTGAGCGACAAATGTATACAGAAGCGCAGTTAACGAGCATGCAAAGCAATCACCACCTTCACTGTGGGCTGCCTCGAATAATCTTGGATGACCTTCTAGAACAAAGCATTGCCCAGAAAAAGGGCCTCGCCATTTATCTCGGTGCGCAGGTGATTCACGCGATTTTTGTACGGCGCATCGACGAGAACACCATTGAGCTGCGTAATCAAACTTCGAACCGGGTGATTGTGCGCTGTGATCGTATTGAAGCAATTTCAATACCCTAGATGGCCGGCACTTTTTCGCGTTTTGACCACGAGAAAAAGGTTCGTTTGCTAACGCGAACGATGGACGAGGTACTCGCCCCGGAAAAACTTGCGCGTACTAGAGCAAAATAATGTCACTTTTCTTTCGTAACCTGTTACCAATTGGGCTAGTAGCGCTAATGATTTGGCTGCTGCAGCCAATGTTTGCCGCGCGTATGGCTTGCTGGCGCGGTGCCACGGTGATTAGCACCGTAACTGGTCACTACAGTTCCAATCCGAGTCACGGACATAGTTCGAGTTACCCAATATTGAGCTACCAATTGCCAGCGAATTGGCCGATAGCCGCGGGCTCTACCCAGTCATTTGAAGTGCCCTGGACTTCGAGTTCCTCATCTTACGAATTGGGTGCGGAAATACAATTGCAGCTGCCGCGTGACAGCGCTTTTGAACCTTTGATATTCTCATTCCAAGGCTTCTGGTTTGTGCCGCTAGCCGCAATCGTGTTCGGCTCTGCGATCATTACGGTGTGCGTCTTTACGGCACCGACCCCAAGCGCTCAGGAGCGCAGACGCCTGCAGCGCGAGCAAGTCAAAAAGCGAAAACGTAACCGCAAGTCGGCCGCCTTGCCAGACACCGTTACGGCCGTCGAAATATCACCTCCGAAAGTCAAAGCTATACCTACACCAAAGTGGCGTAGATTCGCCTCCAACACTGCGCCTATTTTTTCGCCACTGCTGTTGGTCGTAATTGCACCCGTTTTATTGATGGTGGTACCATTTTTCATTATAGCGGGTAATTTCCGCAGCATAGTCTTGCGCTTATGGCACATTCTGAAGCCCAACGATGACGAAGAAAGCGACGAACGCACAGGCTTTTTCGGCCTGGTGAATGATTTAGTCCAATCCGCTAGCATGATCGGTGTAATGAGTGGTTTTGCACTGGTTTGTAGCTTTTTGACAGTGCATTTTGTCGATAAAATTGCAGGTGAGCTGAGCTGGTCGCGGGCACCGATAAATACAGCTCGCACGATATTGTGGTTACCGCAAGATTTTGATGACGCATTCTGCGCGGCGCGTGAACGCCAAGATGTCTATGCGCGGCGCTGGTTACTAGCAAACGGTGCAAGGCAAAAAATAGTGTGCGAATTGCAGCCAGACGCACCGGCGGAACGCGAATGACGTTTTAACCGGTTGCTGAGTAAAAGCAAACCCAGGCAAACTGCGCCTGGGTCTGGAGTGAATCACTTACAACTTAGCTTTGCGCCGGGCTCTGCTAACCAGCGCTAGGCGGCGGACTACGACGCATTTCGCGCTCAAACTCATACTTCGCGCTGGTTACATATTCTTCCATGTTGCGCACGCGTTCTTCCATGTCGCGAAAGCGATAGCGTGCATC